>DATBYX010000569.1:0-12801 GCA_036513475.1 Xanthobacteraceae bacterium
GGGAAGCGCATAGGCCCACTGCGTGATGCTGCCCGCGCCCAGGCACACGACGATGTCTCCCGGCATCGCGAGCCGCGCCAGCAGACGGGCAAGATCCTGTGGGCCATCAAGCGCAACCACTTGCCGGTGGCCGTGCGCGCGCAAGGCCTGTACCAGGCCGTCCCGGTCTATGCCCGGGATGGGCGCCTCGCCTGCGGCATACACATGGGCGACGATGACCGTATCGGCGTCGTTGAAGCAGGTCGAGAACTGCTCGAAGAGCGAGGCGAGCCGGGTGTAACGGTGAGGCTGCACGACGGCGATCACCTGGCCGGCACTGGTCTCGCGCGCGGCGCGCAGGACCGCGGCGATCTCGACCGGATGATGCCCGTAATCGTCGATGATGGGCACGCCGTTCCATGCGCCCGTGCGGGTGAAGCGCCGCCGCACCCCGCCGAATTCTGCAAGGGCTTTGCGGATCCGATCGTCGGCAACGCCAAGCTCGTGCGCGACCGCAATCGCCGCGGTGGCATTAAGCGCATTGTGCCGCCCCGGCATGGGCAGCCGCAAGCCGTCGATCTCGTGCATCGTCGCACCGGCCCGATCACGGAATACGACGGAGAAGCGGGACTCTCCCGCGGAATGATCAAGACCGACGAGACGCACGTCGGCCTGCGGATTCTCGCCGTAGGTGATGATGCGCCGGTCGGTGATCTGCCCGACCAGAAGCTGCACCACGGAATGATCCGTGCACATGACGGCAAAGCCGTAAAACGGCACGTTTTCCACAAACGCGTGAAAGGCTTCCTGCACCGCCTCGAAGGTCTTGAAATGATCGAGGTGCTCCGGATCGACATTGGTGACGATGGCAACGTCGGCAGGCAGCTTTAGAAAGGTACCGTCGGATTCGTCGGCTTCGACCACCATCCACTCACCCGCGCCCAGCCGCGCATTGGTCCCATATGCGTTGATGATGCCCCCGTTGATAACGGTCGGATCGAAGCCACCGGCATCGACCAGTGCCGCCACGAGCGAGGTGGTGGTTGTCTTTCCGTGCGTGCCGCCAATGGCGACGCAGCTTTTCAGCCGCATCAGCTCGGCCAGCATCTCCGCGCGCCGCACGACCGGCAGGCGCTTCGCTCGCGCAGCGATCAATTCCGGATTGTCGCGCTTGATCGCCGTGGACACGACTACCACGGCGGCATCGCCGAGCCCATTGGCGGTGTGCCCCACCGATATCCTTGCGCCCTTCTCGCGCAAGCGTTTGACATTCGCGCTCTCGGATGCGTCCGAGCCCTGCACGGTGTAGCCAAGATTGATCAGCACCTCGGCGATCCCGCTCATGCCGATCCCGCCGATGCCGATGAAATGGATCGGACCGATCGTGCTCGGCAGCTTCATGATGCACCCCGGGCCATGACGTCCCCTACCAGATCCGCCAGCCGCTCGGCCGCATCAAGGACCCCCTGCGAGCGCGCCGCCGCGGCCATTGCTACGAGCTTTTGCGGAGCGCTGGCAAGCGCGGAAATCTCGCCGGTCAGCCGCGCGGGCGTGAAATCGTCCTGCGCCAAGCGGATAGCTCCCCCTGCATGTTCCAGGACGCCAGCGTTGGCGGACTGGTCCTGGTCGAGCGCATGCGGAAGCGGCACAAGGATTGCAGGTCTACCAATCGCGGTCAGCTCCGCCACGGTCGAGGCGCCGGCGCGCGCAATGACGAGATGGGCGGCGGCAATGCGGGCGGGGAGATCGGCAAAGAACGGCGCGACTTCGGTCGCCACATTGGCATCCGTATAGGCTTGCTGCACCCGCGTGAGATCCTCGTCACGCGCCTGCTGCACAACCGCAAGCCGCCGTAGCAATTGCGCATCGAGGCGCCGTATCGCCGCCGGCACGATGTCCGCCATGATGCGCGCTCCCTGGCTGCCGCCGAACACGAGAAGCCGCAGCGTGTTGGCCGCGTCGGGGTCCGGATATGGCGCAGCCGCGGCGGCAATTACTGCGGCACGCACAGGATTGCCGGTGCGCCGTGCTTTAGCGGCAAGCTTCGACTCGCTATCCAGCACGCCGGCAAAACTGATGGCGATCGCTGTCACCCTCGCGGCAAGCAGCCTATTGGCACGCCCGATCACGGCATTCTGCTCGTGAATGACCGTCGGAATGTTGCGCAGTGTTCCTGCCGCGACGGGCGGAATGGTGGGATATCCGCCGAACCCCACGATAGCTGCCGGCTTGATCCGGCCGAGAACGCGCAAGGCCTGGATGAGTCCCAGTCCGAGTCGCCCCGCCGCGCGGCCCAGCGAAAGGGGATCGCGGCCGCGCAAAGTTTCGCTTGCGATGATGTGCACTTGCCGCGCGGGAAATTTGCTGCCGTAACGCTCGGCGCGGTGGTCGGTCGCGAGATCGACGGTAATGCCTCGCCGCGTAAGCACCTCGGCCAGGGCTTCGGCGGGGAATAGATGGCCCCCGGTTCCGCCGGCCGCGAGCAACACGACTGGCCTGTGACTGATTTGCTCGGAGTGATCGGAGAACATGGCGAGCACTCCCGCGCGAGTGGAAACTACGCGTGCGCTGGCTCGCGGAGAGTGGCTAGCAGGACCGCGCGCGGGCGCCCGCGCGTCAAGGCCAACAGCATTCCCACGCCGTAGGCAAGCGAGATCATGGATGATCCGCCATACGAGATGAACGGCAGGGTCATGCCTTTGGCCGGCATGAGATGCAAATTGACTGCCATGTTGATCGCCGATTGCAGCCCCAGCAGGATGGCCAAGCCTGCCACGGCAAAACGAGTGAACGCATCGTCATTGGCTATGGCATGGCGCAGCGCGCGCATGACAATGAACCCGAATGTTGCCAGCAGCAGAAGACAGAGCACGATGCCGAACTCCTCGGCAGCGACCGCAAACACGAAATCCGTGTGGCTCTCGGGCAGGATGCGCTTGACCGTGCCTTCGCCCGGGCCGCGCCCAAACCAGCCGCCCCTCTGGAAGGATTCCAGCGCCTGATCGATGTTGAAACTGTCCCCGGAGGCGGGATCGAGGAAACGCTCGATGCGCCGCGCGACATAGGGAACGAGTAGATAGGCCGCGGCGAGTCCGACGGCGGCAGCCCCGCCGAGCCCTGCGACCCAGATGAGGCGCATCCCCGCCAGAAAGAAAAGCGCTCCCCAGACGAGCGCGATCAGCATGGTCTGCCCGAAATCCGGCTGCAGCACCAGGCCTGCAAGAGCAGCCGCGAGGAGGAGGAGCGCGAGCGTGTTCGCCGGCATTTCCGGCCGGCGCGCAGATTCGCCGAACAGCCACGCGATCAGAATGACAAGGGAGGGTTTGAGGAATTCTGAGGGTTGAAGGTTGACGCCGAGCAGCACGATCCAGCGCCGCGCGCCCTTGACCTCGGGGCCGAACTGCAGGGTGGCCGCGACAAGCGCAATGCTGAGGAGGAAGACGGCGAGCGCGAGACGCCGGACATGGCGCGGCGGCAGAAACGATGTTGCGAGGAGAACGATGATCGCCGGCACGACGTACAGGATGTGCCGGCCCACGAAGTAAAAGGGATCAAGCCCGAGCCGCGAAGCGACTGGCGGGCTCGCCGCGAGTGACAGCACGATGCCCGCGAGCATGAGCGCGAGCACCGCAACCAGCAGCGGCCGGTCCACGGTCCACCACCACTGGGCAAAGTGCGTACGCTCGAGCCGCGAGACCATCCACTCCCCCTTGCCCCAGTCGTGCCCGCGCGAGGTTGACAGGGCGTTAACACGATGATCGCCCAGGCAAACCGCGTCGCATCGAACACCTCGTGTTCGACGGTGCGCCGCTGCCGCGCGATGGCATGGTCCGAACCGACCCCACCCGGCCGGGCCACGGCCTTACCTTCAACCAGAAAGACCCAGAACGCTTCTCAGTCTGAACTGCCGCTCTGCTGACTCGCCGGTCAGTACACCCCGGTGACGCCCGGAATTGCCTGAACGAGCGCGCGGAAGGCGTCGCCCCGCACTTCGAAGTTGCGGTACTGGTCGAAGGAGGCGCAGGCGGGCGAGAGCAGCACGACGGGCTCCTCCGCATTCGACGCTTCCGCATCGTGCGCGGCCAGATCGACCGCGCGCTCGAGCGAGCCTGCGATAACATAGGGCACCTTCCCCTCGATCTGTCCGGCAAAATCGACCGCAGCTTCGCCGATGAGGTAGGCCTTGCACATGCGCGGAAAGAACGGGGCAAGCGAGGCTATCCCGCCGGACTTCGGCTTGCCGCCCGCAATCCAGTAAATGCCTGAAAAACAGGCGAGCGCCTGGGCAGCCGAATCGGCGTTCGTCGCCTTCGAATCATTGACAAACAGCACCCGGCCCTTGCGCCCGACCTGCTCCATCCTGTGCGCAAGCCCGGGAAACGAGTTCAGGCCTTTTTCGATCGAGGCCGCTGTGAGCCCGAGCGCCAGGGCGGCAGCCGCAGCGCAGGCTGCATTCTGCGCGTTGTGCACTCCACGAAGAGATCCGATGCCCGCCAGGCAAGCAACGGGAGTCCGGCTTCCACCTGCGGCCTGCGTTATTTTCTCCTTCTCCGCATAAACACCGTCTCGTAGCGGATGGCGCGCGGAGACCCGCACCACCCGCTTGCCCGCAGACGCGATACGGTCGGCAGCCGCAGCGCACCATGCGTCATCGACGCCGATGATGGCGGTCCCATCGTCCTGGACGCCGGCGACGAGCCGCTCCTTCACCGCCGCATAAGCGCCCATCGTGCCGTGCCGGTCGAGGTGGTCCGCGCTCAGGTTGATGAGAACGCCGACCGATGGATCGAGCGTGGGCGCGAGGTCGATCTGGTAGGAAGAGGCCTCGATCACGTGGATGCGCGCCGGCCCCGGCGGCTCGAGCGAGAGGATGGCCGTCCCGATGTTGCCGCCGACCTGGGCATCACAACCGGCACAGCGGAGGAGGTGGGCCACAAGGGCCGTGGTGGTTGATTTGCCGTTGGTTCCCGTGATGGCGACGAAAGGAGCCTCGGGGGTCTCGCGCCGCCGCTCGCGACAGAACAGCTCGACGTCGCCGATCACCTCGACCCCTGCCGCACGGGCAAGACACGCGGACCAGTGCGGCGCTGGATGGGTAAGCGGCACGCCGGGGGCGAGCACCAGCGCGGCAACACGCGACCAATCTGTATCGTGCAGGTCCGCGGTGGGGACGCCGGCGCTGGTCGCTTTGGCGACGACATCGGCGTCATCATCCCACCCGATCACGTCAGCGCCGCCGGCAAGAAGCGCGCTCGCGCTTGCCAGCCCGGAGCCTCCGAGTCCGAACACGGCAACTCTTGTGCCGGCAAAGGTAGTGACGCGGATCACTGGACTTGTCGCTTCAACCCGCAGCTCACCGCAGCTTGAGGGTGGAAAGCCCGGCAAGCGCCAGCACCACGGAGATGATCCAGAACCGGATCACGATCTGCGGCTCCGTCCAGCCGAGCTGCTCGAAGTGATGATGGATGGGCGCCATGCGGAACACGCGCTTACCCGTGAGCTTGTACGAGAGCACCTGTACGATCACCGAGATGGCTTCCAGGACGAAGAGCCCGCCGACGACCGCAAGCACGATCTCGTGCTTGGTGGCGACCGCGATGGCGCCGATCATGCCGCCGAGCGCGAGCGAGCCGGTATCGCCCATGAAGATCGAAGCCGGGGGCGCGTTGAACCAGAGGAATCCCAGCCCGGCGCCGATCACGGCACCGCAAAGGACGGCAAGCTCGCCAGCTCCGGCAACGTAATGAACGTTGAGGTAGTCGGCGAAAAACGAATTGCCGACGAGATAGGAAATGAACCCGAAGCTGAGCGCAACGATGATCACGGGCACGGTCGCCAGTCCGTCGAGCCCGTCCGTGAGGTTCACGGCATTCCCGGCACCGACAATGATGAAACTGCCGAAAATAAAGAAGAACCAGCCGAGCGGAATGACTAGCTCCTTGAAGAAGGGAACGGTGAGCGATGTTGCGAACGCTTGGCGCCCTATCGAGGCGATGAAGTAACACGCAAGTACCCCGACCAGCACCTCGAGGCCGAAGCGGAGTTTTCCAGAAACGCCGGCGTGGGTCTGCTTGGTCACCTTGAGATAATCGTCGTAGAAACCGATGGCACCGAACGTGATCGTCACCCCAAGGACGATCAGCACATACCGGTTCGCCGGGTTGGCCCACAGCAGGGTCGAAGCCACGATGCCGAACAGCATCATCAGGCCACCCATGGTGGGAGTGCCTTTTTTGGTGACAAGGTGAGATTGCGGGCCGTCGGTTCGGATCGGCTGGCCCTTGCCTTGCTTGAGCCGCAAGTGATCGATGATGGCGGGACCAAACAGAAAGACGAAAACGAGCGCCGTGATCATGGCTCCGCCCGTGCGGAACGTGATGTAGCGCAGGACATTGAGAGGACCGATCACGTCCGAGAATGCGGAAAGCCAATAGAGCATTGGTCAGCCACTCACGCTCAGGCCTGCAAACCCAAAGCAGCAGCGGGTTCGCGCCGATGATGTCTTTCGAGTGCTTTGACGATTCCCGCCATGCGGGAGCCCAGCGATCCCTTCACCATCACGCTGTCACCGGGCCTCGCGGCAGCAAGCACGTGGGCTTCGAGCTGCGTCGAGGTCGGCGCGTATCCGCCCCGCCGCTGCAGGGAAAGCGCCTCCCACAGGGATCGCATCAGCGGACCGCAGCAGAACACGAGGTCGATATCGTTTTGCTCGATGCTCACGGCGAGGCTGCGGTGCAGATCGCGCCCGCTCGGCCCCAGCTCCAGCATGTCGCCGAGCACCGCGATGCGCCGCCCGTGACTGGACCGCTTGGTCTGGCCAAGCACGGCGAGTGCCGCGCGCATGGATGCCGGATTGGCGTTATAGCTTTCGTCAATCAGCAGGATCTCGCCTCCGGGCGCGAGGAGCCTCAGGCGCGCTCCACGTCCGGGTCCCGCATTGAGCTCAGCCAGCGCCTGGGCGGCAAGCCTCACGTCGGCGCCGAGCAGCGCGGCCGCAGCCAGCACGGCCAGCGAATTGAGCACGAGGTGACGCCCGGGTGCGCCGAGGCGATAGCGCAAATTGGCCCCGAGGATTTGTGCGTCCACGAGGGAGCCCTCGGCCAGTAGCGTGCACGCGGTAAGCCGCGCATCAGCTTTGGGATCCTCGCCGAACGAGACAATTCGCTCGACGCCGGCGCGACCGGCGCTCGCTGCAAGTCGGTCGTATTGAGCATTGTCGCGATTGAGGACGGCGGCTCCGCCGCGCTCGAGCCCGAGAAAGATCTCGGCCTTGGCATCGGCAATTGCGGCAACGGAATGGAAAAACTCAAGATGCACCGGCTCGACCGCGGTGATAATCGCCACATGCGGTCGTACGAGCCGCGCGAGCGGCGCGATCTCGCCGGCATGGTTCATGCCGAGCTCGAAAACCGAATAGACTGCGCTCGCGGAACAGCGAGCGAGCGAAAGCGGCACGCCCCAATGGTTGTTGTAGGAAGCCGCCGAGGCGTGGGTTTGACCTTGTTTGCTCAGCGCAAGGTGCAGCGCCTCTTTCGTGCCGGTCTTTCCGACCGACCCCGTGACCGCAACGATCTTTGCTTGCGAGCGCGCACGCGCGGCACGCGCGAGATCCCGCAAAGCTTCCAGCACGTCAGAGACGAGAAGAAGGGGAGCGCCCGCAGGAAAGCGTTGCTGCTTCCCCGCGTCCACAACCGCAAGAGCCGCGCCGACCTCAAGTGCTGCTTCCACGAAATCATGACCGTCGCGGTTCTCCCCCGTGATGGCGAAGAACGCTTCCCCCGGCGCAACGGTGCGGCTGTCAATGGAGAGGCCCGGGACACCGGCCGGCAACGCGCCGGCGCGGCCAGCGCCCATCGCAGCGACCATAGCGTCGGTGGTCCAGAGGAGCGGGACGCTCATGCAGGGGGGCCCAGAGATGACCGGTTGCGGGCGCGGGTAGCAGCGCCGCATCAACGAGGCCCTGCGCAAGACGGCGCGACTCGGGCCAAAAGATCGTACACGCGACATTACCGAGCGTTCCCCTCGAGTGCGGCGGCCACCGCCTCGTGGTCGCTGAATGGCAGCACCTGTTTGCCGATGATTTGGCCGGTTTCATGGCCCTTGCCGGCGATCAGCAGCACGTCCCCGGGACCGAGCCTGGCGATGCAAGCGCTGATCGCCTCGCGGCGGTCCGGGATCTCCTGCGCGCCAGGTGCCCCCTCGAGAATTGCGCTGCGAATGGCGGCGGGGTCTTCGCTGCGGGGATTATCATCGGTGACGACGACGGCGTCCGCAAGCTGCGCGGCAGTCTTGCCCATCATGGGGCGCTTGCCCGCGTCGCGATCGCCGCCGCAACCAAACACGACCGTAAGCCGGTTGCCCGCATAGGGTCGCAAAGCCTCGAGGGCCTTCGCGAGCGCATCGGGCTTGTGGGCATAATCGACGAAAATGGGTGCGCCGCGTCTCTCGCCCACGAGCTCAAGCCGCCCCTTGGCGCCCTTGAGGTGAGCGAGCGCGGGGAACACCGCGGCGGGCTCGCTTCCGGTCGCGATCGCCAGCCCCGCTGCAACGAGCGCGTTCTCGACCTGAAAATAGCCAGGGAGCGGCAGCCGGACCGTGTGGTCGATCCCGGCATACGAGAGCTTTACCATCTGGGCAAAACCATCGATCGCAAGGTCGCGCAGACGAATGTCCCCCCCTTGCCTCCCGACTTCAAAGAGCCGCAGGCCGCGCCGCTTCGCCGCCGCGATGACAGCTGTGGAATGCTCATTGTCGGCGCAAACGACCGCCGACCCTCCCGGCTCGATCAGCTCGCTGAACAGTCGCAGCTTGGCGCCGAGATACGCTTCCAGCGTAGGATGATAGTCGAGATGGTCGCGACTGAGATTGGTGAATGCGCCCGCCGTCACCCGCAGCCCATCCAGGCGATGTTGATCGAGCCCGTGGGACGAGGCCTCGATCGCGAGATGGCTGACGCCTTCACGGGTGAGCTCATCCACCATTCGGTGCAGCGCGATCGGGTCGGGCGTGGTGAGCGAGCCGTAGATTTCCCGCTTAGGTGCGACCAGACCGACCGTCCCGATGCTTGCGGCCGTCTTGCCGAGCGCGGACCAGACCTGGCGCGTGAAGGCGGCCACCGAGGTCTTCCCGCTCGTACCAGTGACCGCGGCGGTCACCTCCGGCTGACGCGGAAAGAAGCGCGCCGCGGCGAGCGCCAGAGCCCGCCGCACGCTGTTGACCTTGATGAACGCCACTGCCGGCGGAAGCAAGTGCGCTGGCGCGCGCTCCGCCATCACCGCGGCTGCGCCGGAGGCGATCGCCTGGCCCACAAAGTGCAGGCCGTCGTCCTTGAGGCCCGACACCGCGACAAACAGATCGCCTGGTTTGATCGAGCGGCTATCGGCGCTGATGCCGGCGAGCTCGATCGCGTCGAAACGCGGATCGCTGCTTGCGCTCACGCTCTGCAAATCCTGCACGAGGTCCTGAAGCTTCATTCCGACCTGATGCCCAAGCGCCGGACCAGGGCACCCCATTTCGCCTCTTCCTGCTCCATGTCGTTGGCCTGCTGATCCGGCGTGCCCGGGAGCGCCTCCCCGCCCTCTTCAGCAATTCGGGCCCGCACGTCGTCGTGGTTCAAGGCGGCGCGCAGCTTGGAATTGAGCCGGTCAACGATGGCCCGGTCTGTTCCTGCCGGCGCGACCATGCCGTAATGGATCACAGCCGTGTAGCCCGGCACGCCGGACGCGACGATGGTCGGTAGCTCCGGAAAAATCGAGGACCGCGTCTCGCCCGTCACCGCTATCGGACGCAAGAGGCCGCTGCGCAGCTGCCCGAAAACGGAGGGTAAGGTAGTGATCGCCATCTGGACGTGGCCGGCCATGAGGTCGCCCTGCATGGCGCCGGTGCCGCGGTATGGGATGTGGGCCAGCTTGAGGTCCTCCATCCCAGCGAGCAGCTCGGTCGAGACATGGGAACCGGAGCCGACGCCCGCCGTCGCATAGGTGATCTTGCCCGGCTCCTTCCTGGCAAGCGCGATCAGCTCTGTCACGCTGTGCACTGGCATCGACGGATGCACCACGAGAATCTGCTGGTAGGAGGCGATGAGCCCGATCGGTGCAAAATCCCGTCGCGGGTCGTAGCCGGGCTCCGCGTAGAGCGCCGGGGCAATGGCGAATACGCCGGAATGACCTACCATCAGCGTGTAGCCGTCAGGTGTGGCCTTTGCGACCGCCCTCGCCCCGATCGTGCCGCCGGCACCGGCGCGGTTCTCGATGACGAACGGCTGGCCAAGCGCCGATCCCATGTGCTGCGCGAGCAGGCGCGCCAGGATGTCATTGCCGCCACCCGCCGCAAACGGCACCACGATAGTGACCGGACGGGCCGGATAGACCTGCGCGCCCACGACGCTGATCGCACTCGCAATGACTTGCGCCGCCACGAACGCAGCAATGAATGTTCCGGTCGTTTGTCCCGACATACGCGCGAGCATGATACCAGTCTTGATTGCCGCACCCGTGCCGGACCCACTGCGCTGAAGCGAAGGGATTGGGGCGCGTGCCTGCTGAGGGGTTACTTCATCGCAACAGGCTCTGTACAGCGCCGATTGCGCTGTTTAGGTGTGGCCTCGCCTGCGCGTTGCGTCATTGCAAAGGGGACCATGAGTTCCGCCGAATTCCCGGACCGGGAACCCGACGTGCTCGTCATCGGGGCCGGCAATGCGGCCCTGTGTGCCGCAATCTCGGCGCACGACAATGGAGCGCGCGTTCAATGCTTGAAGCTGCGCCTTTCGAAGAGGGCGGCGGCAATTCGTATTTCACCGGCGGGGGCTTTCCGCTTCGCATTTGCGGGCATGGATGATCTCATCGCCGTGCTGCCGTCACTGGCGCAGGCGAATCTCGAGACCGTCGATTTCGCCCAACGGAACGGGGCTCATGTCGGGAGCAACATTCGGCCGACTCGCGGGACGCAGCGCGGCGCAATTTGCCGTGGCCGGCATCTGCGCGGCTGGCGATGCGCAGGTCTGACGCACTGCGCACCTCCTCCTAAATTCGAGCCTTCAAATTGATCTCTGCCAAACGCGAGAGTGGGTCAGGTCAGACGACTTCCCACTGTGACATGCTAGGCATCAACTCATGCCCTTCGCTCCACGATCCGCCTCCCCTATTCCGATCTCCTACAACTCTAACCATAGAGGCTCGTGTCCATGACCTCCGACGAACGCGCCATTCGTGATCTGATCACAGCCTGGATGACAGCAAGCCAGAGTGGCGATCTGGAAACTGTGCTGAGCCTGATGACCGATGATGCACTCTTCATGGTTCCTGGTCGCGAACCGTTCGGCAAGCGAGCATTTGCCGCATTATCCCAAGGAATGGAGAACGTGCGAATGCAAGGGACAAGCGACATCCGCGAGGTCAAGGTGCTGGGCGACTGGGCCTATCTGCGGAGCTATGTTACGGTCACGATGACCCGGCCCGACGGCGAGCCCGTGCGGCGCTCAGGCTACACGCTGACCATTCTGTGCAGAGAGCCCGACGGAAAATGGCGGCTCAGTCGTGACGCCAATCTGATGGCAACGGACGGTGGGTAGGGACGACACAGTCGTGCTCGCTTGCAGCACCAAGACCCGGCAGCAGCGCGATATTGCAACGGCGCATACGCGATGGGCTGACTTACCGGAACGCCGTCCAAGAGCCTGATGCGTATGGCCTAATCGAAGTAGGTCCCGGGTCTCAGTGTGGGAATATCACCCAAGATAAGCAGCAGATGTGTGGAAACAGATTCAGCGCTAGTCATGCGTGGCCGCCGCCTGACGACCAAAGCTGGCCGCGCGTCGCCCTACCCTTCCTTTCTCAACTTCGTCGTCCAGGAGTGCGACGGAAGGGTGGTCGCAGTTGGCGCGTAAGCTGCACCTGCTGCGCATCGAATGCACATGATGCCCCCATACCACGCGGTGGTGAGGCCGCCCAGACATTGATTTTCTGAGCAATTTCTGTCTCTGCGGGGTTACGACGGCTCGCTCCGCAGCAGTGGCCCTCTCACGTTCTCGCCCCTTGACTGTCCTAATCTTGCCCATTGGCGGGGCTTAGATTCCTTTGGATCGTGGGGGACAAATGCAAGTCAACCATCAGCAGTGCTGGTCTTTCGCACCGTCGGGCGCGCGACAGTATGCCCCGGAGATAAGTACTAAATCTGGCGTGCTCCGACGCACACTGCGCCGTTTGGGCGGCCAGACCATCGTGTCAGCTTTCGTTCTCATCGATATCGCTGGCCTAGGGTTCGCGCTCGTTGCGTCCATTTGGCTTGCACCGTGGGTGGCGATAAATCTGACGGCGTTGGTGCTTGGGAGTTTAAGTTGGAGCGAGGATAGGAGAATAGAGAGGGAAAGTACCACGGCGATACGGCGGCAAGGCGAAGAACTGCAGCGCGAGGCGGAGAGACAACAGCAAGCCCGATATGTGCGGGAAGCGGAGGAACTAAGAGAAGCTGAACGGCGTCAACGTGAGGAAGAGGACAAGCGCGAGGCGCAGAAATCACTGCAGGCCGCTCTACGCCAAGCACAAGAACAATTGAGGGAAGCCGAACAGCGTCGATACCAGGAAGAGAAAGAGCGCGAGACGCAGAGACAACAAAGCGAGCAGGCCGAACGTTTACGCCAAGCGGAACAACAACGAAGAGAAGCGAAGCAGAGGCGGCGGCAAGCAGAGAAAGAACGCGAGGCGCAACGAAAACGACGACGAGAGCATAACCGGGCGGCCACACAGTTTCAGTCGGATTGGTGGATCGTGCTCGGCGTCGCACCGAGTGCAAGCAAAGACGAAATTGTGCGCAAATACCGGCACA
>DATBYX010000570.1:0-3868 GCA_036513475.1 Xanthobacteraceae bacterium
GTCGTCCCGGTGTCCAACTGGGCACCGCTCCTGGTCGTCAAGAAGGACCTCGCGAAGCACTGGGGCAAGTCCTACAACATGGAGGCGGTTCGCTATCAGGGCACACCGCAGATGATCACGGCCCTGGCGAACGGCGAGCTGGAATTCGTCAACCTCGCCTATTCGACCCTCGGCATCGCCATCAGCAACGCAGGGATCAGCGACCTGCGCGTCATCGCAGACGAGTTCCGCGACGGTGTTCCCGGTTATTTCAGCAACCAGTTCTTCGTGCGCAAGGACTCCGGGATCAAGAAGATCGAGGACCTCAAGGGCAAGGTGCTCGCCACCAATCTCATCGGGACCGGCGTCGACATTGCCATGAAGGCCGGCCTGAAGAAGCATGGCCTCCTCGACAAGCGCGACTACACCGTCATCGAGACGCCGTTTCCGACCATGCCGGCGATGCTGGAGGAAAAAAAAGCCGAGCTGGTCACGGCGGTCATGCCGTTCGCGCTCAATCCGATGCTCAACCAGACCGGCATTCCGCTGTACGATCAGACCGAGGGCCTCGGTACTTCGCAGTTCGTGTTCTGGACGGCGCGGCAATCCTACATTGATGCGCATCGCGCCGTGCTGATCGACTGCATGGAGGACATGCTGCGGATCGAGCGCTGGTATCTCGACCCGGCAAACCATGCCGAGGTCGCAAAGATCGCCTCGGACCTGCTCAAGATCCCCCCGGAGCGATTTGACTGGCTGTTCACCAAGAGAGACTATTATCGCGATCCGAACATGATGCCGGATCTTGCGGCGCTGCAGCGCAATGTCGAGACCACCGCAGAGCTGGGCTTCATCAGGTCGAGCTTCGACGTCAAGAAATATTCCGATCTGAGCCTGATTGAAGAAGCTGCGAAAAGGCCTAAGTGATAATCCAGCCTTTCAGCTTGCGTTCCTGAGCGCGCTTCTGCTTCTGGGTCTTTTTTTGTTCCGTTCCCACATCCGGTGCTGTGGATGGAGGGCGACGCAATGCGTCGCCCCTACGGAAGTGCTAAAATAGTGTGATGTCTGCGCGTCCTGCCGCGAAAATCTTCATGCCGTGGCGGGAGCTGTTTCGATCTCCCTCGCTTGGCCTTCCTCCGCGGCAGGGATCTCAACCTTCGATTCGGTCTCGATTTTGGTTTCGGGCTCGGTTTCGGTTTGGGTCGCGTTGAGAGCGGCAACCTGCTGTTCCAACTCGCGTCCAAACGCGTCCTCCGCGATCGCAATCGCAGGTGACGCAACAAATGTCTCGACTTCCTCCGCGTTGCTCTGAAGTTGCGCCGAGGTGTCCGTCGCGCCCGTCCCGGAGGTGCGAGCGTTATATCGCTTCAGAAAGAAGCCGATCGCAGAAGCGATGAGCACGATGAGCAGGCCGCCCATTGAGCCATACAAAGCGTTTTCCCATCGCTTGTTTTTTGCAGGCGCAGTGCCGTCCGCCTCCAGCTGCGCCAGCCGTTTTTGCAATTTGGCCCTTTCTGTAGCAGCAGCTTGTTCGATCTCTCGTCTGGCCGTCTCAGCATCGCGTCTCGCCTTGGCGGCCTCCTTCTGGGCAGCTTGCGCGGCAGCCTTTCCCTTTTCCAGCTCCGCAATGCTGGCAGTGGCGCTCGCCAATTCGCCCTGGAGCTTTTCGATTTTCTGCATCAACGCAAGCGGATCTGTCTTCGTCTCGCCTCTGTCTGCGGTCGGAGCTGTCGGCGCCGCCTCGGATCTTGGCTCCGACTGCGCGACCGGTTGCGTCTGGGATATCGGCTCCGGCCGCGAGGTGGGTTGCGCATCTGATCTTGCATCCCGCTCCGTCATCGTTTGCAGGTCCGATGCTGCCACCGGCTCCCCTGTAGACTCGGGGTCCGCTGTTGGTTCCGGCTCCGCTGTTGGTTCCGGCTCCGCTGTTGGCCCCTGCTCCGCTGTCGCTTGCAACTGCGGGGCCGCTGTAGCCACTACCGATGCGTCTACCGCCGCAGTGCGGAGAGCTCCGCGTCCTTTTTGGTCAAAGCTTGCGGTCCAAACAAATCCAGGACCGCCGGCAATGCGGTAGATCGGCAAGCCTTCCTTCGCCGACCGTGCGAAATTCCCGAGGAAGTCGATCAGCAATCCTTTCTTCGGGCTTTTCCCCTCCGACAGCATCTTGACGCTCGCCTGGTCGAGCGGCACCAGCGTAATCTGGCCCCAGGTCGCGATCAGACCCTGCGGGAGACCGCTTCGCACCGGCATCTTGATGAGGCGCGCGGACTCACCGAGCTTGTGCGAATAGCGCTCGATGTCCTGTTGCGCTTGTGTCGAATTGAAAAAGGACGGCTCTTGCGAACGGTTGATATAGACGACGTTTCCGTCGGGCGCATGCAAGAGCGAATAGGCTGCGCCATAAGCTTTGCCGCGATCTTTCTCAGTTCGAGCTTTCTGGCACCATGTCAATCCGCTGAATTGATTGCTCGGACTACACTTATATTCCCGGTACGCAGCGTTATTGAGATTGAGTTGCGTTCCGATGGCAACCCCATCAACGACATAGGCCACCGGTTCTGCCATTGCCTGTGGGCATAATATCAGCGATGCAACAACCGCGATCCCGATTTTCATCTTCGCCCCCCACGCCCCATTTACCGCGATGGTAAAGAGATCAATAATCAGCGGCAACAATGGGGCACCGGAGCCGCATTTTCTTGGCTATTCACGTAAAAGACAATGAATCTCGGAACTCGGCGATGAGACCCTGATGCGATGTAACCTGGACCGCGTGCCAATTCGCAAACTCAGCTGCCGTCAATTCGTGCGAGTCGCGCCAATATTTCCCCTTATTTGTCACTGAAGTTTGATCGATCGGGGATGATGTTTGGGGTTCGGGGGCTACACTCTCTCGACTGGATCTGTACGCGCAGGCGCGGCGTTGGGCGCCGCTGACGGCTGCGTCCGATCGGGCGGGAGATCTGTTCTGGAGGGGGGTGGGGGGTGACGCTGTGATCGAACAAGCAATTGCCGTGTCGCGGCGGGTCGCGCTTTACCTTCCCTCACCTCCAACCGCGAGACTTGCCCTATTCTTTCGCTGGCGAGCCATTACCAGCCTCGCGGCTCGGCATCGGAAGCTCGCATTCCCGGTCACGCTCACGGCCAGTGCAGTCGCGGGCGCCCTGACCACCTCGGCTGTTCTGGACTGGCAGGACAGCAAGTCGGTTAGGCCCGCAATCGAGCCCGTTCGGAACGAGACAGTCGTCTACCTGCAGGCACGGCCGCCGATGGCCGATCCAGAGCAAGGCGATTCCCAACATCCCTATACGGTGCAGGTCGAGGCTTCCGACGAGATCGACGACGGCGACATCCCTTCGAATTTTCCGCGCGCGGTACAGACCGTGCGGTTCATCAGCTCCGATGGGCCGGTCGAGACCAGCGCAGTTGCCCCGGAGACAGGCGGCCCGGTCCGGCGAGCGCTGGTGAAGATCGGTCGCTTTGTTGCCTTCGCGCCCAAGGATGGCGCCGGGGTTGATGGCGATAAAGGAACCACTCCTCCGCGCAAGCGAACTGGATCCGTGATGGATGAGGTCGATGATTATCTCTGGGAAGTCTATCAGCGCGTGCCCATCAAGAAGGATGGGACCGGCGACTTCACCTGGAAGGACCCGACGGCGGCCAAGCACGCGGGGCTCGCTATGCAGGACTACGTCATCGGCGGCATGGATCCTGAGTTTCGCGAGCAGCTCTATCACGCCGGACGAGCAATGGATGCCGCCGGCCTGCAATGGTCCATGTTGAGCGCCTTCCGCGATGATTATCGGCAAGGCCTTGCCTCCGGCTTCAAGGCAAGCGTCGGGAATTCCCTGCACGGCGGCAGCCGGCGCACCGGCGGCTACGGCCATGG
>DATBYX010000571.1:0-12514 GCA_036513475.1 Xanthobacteraceae bacterium
ACGCCGCAGCAATAATACGCCGCAGCGATCATCTCTTGCGCGGCGAGAGCGGCACGAGCTGGGCCAACGCCTGCTCTCCCGTAATCGGGTGCCTCACGTCGAGCGCAGCGAAATCACCGTCGCCGGTCAGCGCTCCTTCCAATAGCTTATGGTATTGGCGGCGGGGCACTTCGATGGCGCCAAATGTGCGCAGATGATCCGTAACGAACTGCGTATCCAGGAGCTTGAATCCCCCCGCTTTGAGCCGAGCGACGAGATGGACCAGCGCGACCTTGGACGCGTCGCGCGCGCGGTGGAACATGCTCTCGCCGAAGAAAGCGCGGCCAAGGGTCACGCCGTAGAGTCCGCCGACGAGATTGTCTCCCTCGTAGACTTCGAGGCTGTGGCAATGCCGCCGCTCGTAGAGCTTGCGATAGAGCGCGCGGATTCGTCCGTTGATCCAGGTACGAGAACGGCCCGGCCAGGGCTCGGCGCAGGCATCGACCACCGCATCGAAGTCGCGGTCGACGGTCACGGTGAAACGGTCGGAGCGCACGGTCCGTGCGAGCCGCGTCGAAACGTGAAAGCGGTCAAGCGGGATGACGCCGCGCTTCTCCGGCTCGATCCAGAACAGCGCCGGATCGTCCGCGCTCTCCGCCATCGGAAATATGCCGCAGGCATAGGCCTTGAGCAGCACCTCGGGCGTGATCTCGATCAGAGCCGATTCACGATTGGCCATGCGATTGCGTCCTGCCAGCGCAGATGATTCTGGAAGATATGCTGTGATAAGGTACCATGCGAGAGGTTCCCGTGCCAACCCGACGTGCCGCGCACCCGTTCCATTGCGTCGTGATCGTTGCCGTATGGCTGATCGTGCTGCAGGCATTCCTCGCGGGTGTTGCGGCCGCGGCTTCGGCAATGCCGCCTCCGGATGCCACAGGCGCGCTCTGCCATGGGGCCGGTGACGCCAAGCCTGTCGATGCGCCCGGCTCGAACCCACGCCAGGAATGGCACGTCTGTTGTGCGTCTTGCCTCGCCTCCGCTCCCGCCATCCCAGCCCCGGCTGCGCCGACTCTCTGTGCGCCCGGAGGCTCGGTTCGCATAGCTGCGCCTCCAGCAATCACGATCATGCTCGCGCGCGGCGCCCGTCGCGCAGGGCAGTCGCAAGCACCTCCAGGTCAGGTGTGACCTGACCCGTACCGCGGGCGACCCGTCGCTCGGCCCTTATGCTTCGACCTGGAGAGTGAAAATGATTCGCAAGGTGGTTCTCGGCGCTGCCGGCGTCGTTTGTTGTTTTGCTGCCGCATCCGCGCATGTCACCCTGGAAAAGTCGCAGACTCCCATCGGTGCGCCCTACAAGGCGGTGCTGCGTGTGCCCCATGGGTGCGAAGGCTCCGCCACGACCGCGTTGCGCATCCGTGTTCCCGACGGAATGATTGCCGTCAAACCCATGCCGAAGCCCGGCTGGAAGGTTGAAACCGTTATCGGCAAATATCAGAAAAGCTACGATTACTTCCACGGAGCAAAGCTGTCGGAGGGAGTGGTCGAGATCAGCTTCACCGGGGGCAACCTTCCCGACGCCTATTACGATGAATTCGTCTTCACCGGCTTTATTGTCGGCGATCTCGAACCCGGGACAACCCTGTACGTGCCTGTCGTGCAGGAATGCGAGAAGGGCATCAACCGCTGGATCGAGATCCCGGCTGACGGCAAGTCATCGCGCGATTACCCCGAGCCTGCTCCGGCGCTGAAGCTGCTGCCCAAGATGTAGCGCTCCCGTGCTCGCGCGCTCCACAGCGCGGGGCCTTCCGCGGGGGTGCTTGCGCTGGCTCTGCGCGTTCTTTTCGTTGGTCGCGTTCACAACGGGCGCGTCCGGGCATGCCGCTCTGATCAGGGCAGTGCCTTGGGACGGGGCTGTAGTCAGGGAGGCCCCGTCCGCGCTCACCCTGACGTTCAACGAGCCGATCGCGCCGCTGATCATTCGCCTTTTCGGCCCCGACGGTAAGCCGATTGCGGTCCGCGATGTGGCCGTGGAGAACGCAACCATCAGCATTCCGGCCCCGCCGCTGCATCGAGGAAGCTACGTTCTGAGCTGGCGTGTGATCTCTGCGGACGGGCATCCCGTCGGCGGGTCGGTCGTCTTCTCGATCGGGGCTCCCAGCAGATCGTCTTTGCCGGAAACCCAGCAGAATGCGAGCCCCAGCGTCATTGCCGGGTTATGGAGCGCCCGATTCGTCATCTACATCGGTCTATTTGTCGGCATTGGAGGCGCCGTGTTCGGGGCTTGGATTTCGCATGGCCGCGTCTGCTCGACCCCAGCTCAGCAGGCTGCATTATTGGCAGCATTGGCGGGCGGCCTTGTTGCCGGTTTGGCTGCAATCGGCCTGCAAGGCATGGACGCGCTCGATCTGCCCCTCTCGGCGTGGAGAGAGAAAGTCGCATGGGAAACTGGCTTCAAGACATCCTACGGGCTCACGGCCGTCACCGCAGCTTGCGCGCTGCTCGCCGCTGGTTTTTCCCTCGTCCTGAGCTCGCAACGCAAGGCGCGCGTTCTTTCAGTTGCCGCGCTGCTCGGTGCGGCAATCGCGCTCTCGCTCAGTGGGCACGCCACCACCGCCAGCCCAGGGCTCGTGAGTCGTCCCGCAATGCTCCTCCATGTCGCCTGCGCCATTTTCTGGATCGGCTCGCTGCCGCCCCTATGGATGAGCCTGCGTGCCGCAAAGGAGGCTCCTTCGTCCCTGGATCGGTTTTCGCGGGTGATCCCGGTGCCGGTCGCAGTTGTCGTGGCGAGCGGGAGCGCGCTCGCTCTGGTTCAGATCGATGGAATCAATTCGTTATGGGGCACGAGCTATGGGCAGGTGCTGCTGTGCAAGCTCGCGCTGGTGGCGGTGTTGCTTGCTCTTGCCTGGCTTAATCGCTACCGGCTGGTACCGAAGCTCAGCGAGGATGGCGGCGCTGCCGTTTGGCGACTGAGGAGGTCCATCGGGCTCGAGCTTCTCCTGGCAGTCGCAATCCTCGCGGTGGTTGCGCTCTGGCGCTTCACCCCGCCGCCGCGGACACGGGCCGTTGCCGCCCCGATTTCGATCCATCTGCATGGTGAGAAGGCGATGGCGGAGATAGAGATCGCGCGCGAGGGCGGTCCCGGTGCTGGTCCTCGCGCGAACGTGCTCGTTCTCGATGGCGCATTCCAGCCGCTCTCGGCGAAGGAAGTCACTTTGGTCCTCGCCAGTCCCGCATCCGAGATCGAGCCCATACGGCGGCGGGCGCAGCGAACGGGAGACAGCACGACTTTCTCCAGCAGTTGGCGCATCGATGACCTGACCATCCCGGTCGCGGGGCAGTGGAACCTGCGCGTGGAATTGCTGGTCAACGATTTCGAGAAAGTGACTCTCGAGGAAACCGTACGGTTGCCGAAAATGCCGTGACGGAGGATGGGCATCGCTGCGTAGAATAAACAGGGGATTGTAGGGTGGGCAAAATCGCTCGCCCAGACGGAAGAAGTTGCACGGTGTGTCAGTAGGGGTTTTTACCCACGCGGCAAGCGGAACGCGTGGGCATCGCGCGCAATGGCGGTTACCGGATCGGCGCCGAGCGGGCGCGATGCCCACCCTCCACGCGGAAAGCTGATTCAGGTCAGGGCGCCGCTGGCAAGGAACTCCTCCAGCCAGTGGATGTGATAGTCACCGTCAATGATGTCCTTCTCGCGCACCAGCGCGCGAAACAGAGGCAGGTTGGTTTCGATGCCGTCGATGACGAATTCATCGAGCGCACGTTTGAGCCGCATCAGGCATTCGCCCCTGGTCTTGCCGTGCACGATCAGCTTGCCGACCAGGGAGTCATAGAACGGCGGGATGGAATAGCCGTGATACACGGCGGAATCCACCCGCACCCCGAGGCCGCCGGGAGGATGGTAATGCACGATCTTGCCTGGGGATGCGCGGAACGAGACCGGGTTTTCTGCATTGATGCGGCACTCGATGGCGTGCCCATGAAACTTCACGTCATCTTGCGTCAACTCGAGGTCGCCGCCGGCGGCCACGCGGATTTGCTCGAGAACGAGATCGATGTCGGTGATCATCTCGGTCACGGGATGCTCCACCTGGATCCGCGTGTTCATCTCTATGAAATAGAAATTCCCGTCCGCATAGAGGAACTCGACGGTCCCGACGCCGAGATATCCAATCTCCCGCATGGCCTTGGCCACGGCCTCGCCGATCGAATAGCGGGCGGTCTCGTTGAGGGCGGGGGAGGGGCCCTCTTCCCAGACCTTCTGGTAGCGGCGCTGCAACGAGCAGTCGCGCTCCCCAAGGTGAATGGCGTGCCCTTGCCCATCGCCGAGCACCTGGATCTCGATGTGGCGCGGCCGGGCTAGATATTTTTCCAGGTATACGGTGTCCTCGCCGAATGCCGCCTTGGACTCGGAACGTGCAATCGCGATCGTTGTCGCAAGCTCTTCCGCGGTGTGCGCGACCTTCATGCCACGGCCGCCCCCACCGCCTGCCGCCTTCACCAGCACCGGAAAACCGACCGCGTCCGCGACGGCCAGCGCCTCCTGCTCGGAGGAAACCGGGCCGTCCGATCCCGGCACCACCGGAATGCCGAAACGACTCGCGGTGCGTTTGGCCTCGATCTTGTTGCCCATGAGACGGATATGCGCGGGTTTCGGTCCGATGAAGTGGATGTTGTGCTCTTCCAGAATTTCCGCGAATCGCGGGTTCTCAGAAAGAAACCCGTAACCGGGATGGACTGCATCGGCACCGGTGATCTCACATGCGGCCAGCAGGGAGGGAATATTGAGATAGCTCTCGCGCGCAGGGGGCGGGCCGATGCACACGCTTTCATCCGCAAGCCGCACATGCATGGCGTCCTCATCGGCGGTGGAATGCACGGCAACCGATGCGACGCCAAGCTCCTTGCAGGCGCGCAGCACGCGAAGGGCGATCTCTCCGCGGTTTGCGATCAGTATCTTGTCGAACATTGCTGGGTGCCGGCTCTCAACCGAGCTCGTCCCAAGGGCGGGAGCAGGTTGACTTTCTCGGGTCAAGCCCGAAGGCAGGCTTTTTGCACGACATGCTCTATTCGATGATCATCAGCGGCTCACCGAATTCGACCGGTTGGCCGTCCTCGATCAGAATTTGGATCACGGTTCCGGCGCGCGGGGTGGGAATCTGATTCATCGTCTTCATCGCCTCCACGATGAGAAGAGTATCGCCCGCGCGCACGCGAGTGCCGACCTCCACGAAAGGCCGTGCGCCAGGCTCAGGCGCGAGATAGGCCGTCCCTACCATGGGTGAGGTGACCACGCCGGGATGCTTGGCGGGGTCACCCGACCCGACATCCATCGGACGCACCGGCGGCTCGATGGAGCTTGCGGGCGCGCTGCGGATTACAGCGCTCGTGGCCTGTGCGTGCCGGGCGACACGCACACGGTGACCGTCGCGCTCGAATTCAATTTCCGTGAGGCCGGTCTCATCCAGCAGGCGTGCAAGCTCGCGAATGAGATCGTGGTCGATCGGCAAGTTCGGCTCGGCGGCCACTCTTTTCTTGCGGCCCTCGCTCATCGGCCCGGCTCTGCCGCGTGACCGGTCACGAGGCTCGATAATCCCGCAATTGCAAGCGCATACCCGGTTACGCCGAAACCGCAGAGCGTGGCCTTGGCGACCGCTGCAATGCGGGATTCGTGACGGAAGTTCTCTCGCGCGAAGACATTGCTGATATGGACCTCGATCACCGGTAAATTCACGGCGGCGATGGCATCGCGCAGCGCAATGGATGTATGGGTATAAGCGCCGGCGTTGATGATGATCCCGACCGCGCTTTTTGCAGCCGCTTCGTGTACCCAATCGACAATGTCGCCTTCGTGGTTCGATTGCCGGAATTCAATCTCAAACCCGTGGTGCCTGGCCGTCTCGCGGCAAAGCATCTCGACGTCCTTGAGCGTAGTTGGCCCATAGATCTCAGGCTCGCGCGTGCCCAGGAGGTTGAGGTTGGGTCCGTTGAGAACGTAAGCGGTCTTCGCCATGGAAGGGTCCGGGGCCGCGGCGAACGGCCTTCCGCTTTATAAGGAGCCGGCGCGGAAAGGGAAAGTCGCGCGTGCCGCCGTCGCCGGGGCCAGATCAGCCGGGTCCGAAGGGATGGGCTGTGAGAACGCGGCTGGCGCTCAGCACACCGACTTGCCGCAACGCGCCGTGTTGACCTTTTCTCGCAGTGCTTCGAGACCGACGGCACCGATCACCACTTCCCCGCCGACAACGTAGCTGGGGGTTCCATTGAGGCCCAAAGCATCGGCAAGCTTGAAGCTTTCCTCGAGCTGGGTTTTGACCTCCGGGGTGGCCATGTCTTTTTCGATGCGCCCCACGTCGAAGCCGACTTCCTTGGCAACCGCGAGCGCGCGCGCCTGGTCTGCCGGACCGCGGCCGCCCAGCAGCTTGAGATGGAATTCGAGATATTTCTTGCCGCCGTTCTTGTCCTGCATGCGCGCGGCAGCGGCGACGTGCGCCGCCTGCACCGAGCCTTCTCCCAGCACGGGAAACTCCTTGAGCACGAATTTGAGCTTGCCGTCGGTTTTAAGCAGCTCGAGCATGTCGCTCATCGCGCGCTTGCAATAACCGCAATTGTAATCGAAGAATTCCACGAGCGTGACGTCGCCCTGCGGATTGCCGAGCGTGACTTGGCGGGGAGAGCTGAAGAGGGCGGCGCTGTTCTCCTTGACGGCGGCTTTGTGCTTCTCGGCATCGGCCACCGCCTGATTTTTCTCGAGCTCCGCCATCACTTCCTGCAGGAGTTCGGGATGCGCCAACAGATATTGCTTGACGATTTGCTCGATCTCGCTGCGCTGATCTGCGGTAAAGGATTGTGCCCGGACGGGAATGGAAAGGACGAGGGCCAAGAGCAGTGCGAACGATCCGGCAGCGAAGGCGCGAAGGTGAGATCTCATGTGGATTTTTTCCTGGGTTAATGGTTCAGCAAGGCACGCTGCGGCGGCTTGTAGCTGGCAATATCGTCCGCCTTCACCCAACCCGGCGATCCGATGGGGAAACGCATCTTAGCGCGCGTGGCGATCTCACGCGCCGTTTTCAAGTCTCCGCGCGTGAACGCCGCCTGCGCCGAAGCGAGGTCGGCATGCGCGAGGTCATTCTTTTGTCCATAGGCCATTGCGAGCTGGCTGTAGGCATCTGACGATTCTGGTTCGCGACTCACTGCGGCTTGTAGAAACGTTATCGCCTCGTCGACGTGGGCCCGATCATTTGAGGCCACCAGCGCTTGCCCCAGCATGATCTGAATGAGTGCGGGATTGGGCGCGAGCTGGACCGCCTGTCGCAAGGGAGCGATCGCTTCTGCGGGCTTGCCGCCTTCCAGCAGCATCTGCCCCTTGAGCTCGTGGAAATAAGGGTTTTGCGGCTGCGCATGAATGAGCGCGTCGACTTGCGCCGACGCAACCCGTGCATCGGCAAAACGCAGGGCGGAGATGGCGCGAGCATAGCGCGCAGCGAGGCTGCCGTCGCTAGGCGGATAACGCCGCGCCACCGCTTCCGGCCGTTCGAGGAAACCGAACAGCTTGGCGCGCATGAGGTCATGCCGCGCTTGCAACGCCGGCGAATCCTTGGTGTTCCAATATGGGCTCGCTTTTGCCATCCCTTCGAGCGCTGCCACACGCTCCTTCGGCAGCGGATGCGATTGCAGGTACGGATTGAGATACGCGGTCTGATAAAGCATCTGATCCGCAAGCCGCTTGAAGGTGTCATGCATGCCCTTGGCGGATTGGCCGCTTGCGGTCAGAAACTTGACCCCGGCGCGGTCCGCCTGGTCCTCCTGCGCGCGCAGATAGGCGAAGAGCGAGTTTTGAATGGCCGAGCTCGGGCCGGTCATGGCGGCCATGCCGCCCTGGCTAAGCCCGGAATTCCCGGTGCGGCTGCCGGCGACGAGCGCGCCGACGCCGAGAATCATGGCGAGTATGGATTGGGTGGATGCAGCGGCCAGCTGCTCGCGCAGTCGCGCGAGGTGTCCGCCGGCAATATGGCCGGTCTCATGCGCGAGCACGCCAATGATCTGATTGGGAGTCTCCGCATCGAGAAGCGCTCCGCCATTGACAAAAATGCGCCGGCCGTCCGCCACGAAAGCATTGAATGAGCGGTCATTGATGATGACCACCTGGATATTCTGCTGGCTCAGCCCGGCGACCCGCAAAATGGGCTGCGTATACTCCTTCAGCAGCTGCTCGATTTCTGCATCCCGGATGATGGGCGGGCCCTTTTGGGCATGCGCGGGCAGGCTCGTGCTCACCAGCGCACCTGCACTCAGCAGCGCGACAAAGCGCGCGGCTAGCCTCCGCCGACGCCTGCTGATAGGAAGCGCCGGCGCGCTCATGTCCAAGAAATTCGATGGCATCTTCTCGCGCAGCCTAGTCGTCGCCTCGAACATGTCAACGCGGCCATGATCGCGTGGGCTCTAGCGGGGATTTCGATGGGCCGAAATGGCCGCAGAAATAGGGCGAGAACGGGGCGATGAGTCCGCCCAGCGGGAGGAACGCAGACCGTGGAGGACGTGGCGCGAGGCCTCATTACCCCATCCCTTCGCAGCGATGTTCCCCCGTTCATGGTCATGGACGTGATGGCGGCGGCGGCGCGCATCGAAGAGGAAGGGGGCAGGGTGATCCACATGGAGGTCGGGCAGCCATCGGCACCCCCACCCTCCACTGCGATTGCAGCCGCCCGCGAGGCGCTGACCTCGGCGCGGCTGGGTTATACGGAAACGCTCGGGATCGCCCCGCTGCGCGCGCGTATCGCCCGGAACTATCGCGAAATCTACGACATTGATGTCGATCCCCGCCGCGTCGCTGTGACCACCGGCTCATCTGCTGCATTCATCCTGGCGTTCCTTGCGCTCTTCGAACCCGGCGATCGCATTGCGGTAGCGTTGCCGGGCTATCCGCCCTACCGGCACATTCTCAGCGCGCTCGGCTGCAAGCCGGTTATGATCGAGACCACGCAGGCGACACGCTGGGCGATCACGCCCGATATGCTGCTAGGGGAGCATCGCAAGGAGCCGATCAAGGGGGTGCTAATCGCAAGCCCGGCCAACCCGACCGGGACAATGATGACTGCCGAGGCGCTGCGCGATCTCATCGCTGCCGCCGAAGGCGAGGGGATCCGGTTCATCTCGGACGAGATCTATCACGGTCTCGACTATGCATTTCGGGCGGAGACGGCCACGAATCTTTCTCCCACGGTCGTGGTCATCAACTCCTTTTCCAAATATTTTTGCATGACCGGGTGGCGGATCGGCTGGATGCTGCTTCCCGACGAGCTGGTGCGCTCGGTCGACCGCCTGCAAGGCAATCTCGCGATCTCGGTTCCGGCGCTGTCGCAAATCGCGGCATTGGCCGCTTTCGACGGCCGCATCGAGATGGAAGCGGTCAAGCACGGCTATGAGGAGAACCGGCGCATGCTACTGGCCGGATTGCCGGGCATTGGGTTTGAAAAAATCCTGCCGGTCGATGGGGCGTTCTATCTGTACGCCGATGTCTCGCGATTTAGTAACGACAGCTTCGCTTTTGCCAAGCGCATGCTGCGCGAGGCCCACGTCGCGGTCACGCCGGGGGTGGACTTCGATCCCTTGCATGGCAAACGCTACGTCCGGCTGTGTTATGCCGGGCCACGATCAGACATGCAGGAGGCCATCGCGCGCATGGGCACTTGGCTCAAGCAAGGTTAGCTCTTTCGTGCAGCCCGCACCATCCCATTGCTGTTATATTTTGATTAATCCGAACACTTATCGCAATATGCGCTGATGCGCCCATCACAAGGGAAACGAACCGACTTCGGAACAGGTGACGGACCTGATCGACGGTGCGGCTAAAAGCTCGAAAACCATAGCATAGTGGGCGAGTTGTTCGAGGAGAGACTAATGATCCGGTTTTCCTTACGCGACCCCAAATTTTAATCAGTCGGAGTTGGAGCGTGCCCAGATATCGCGCTCTTAGTCCTTCGCAAAGAGCTGTTTGAAGAGACGTTCGGATTCGGCCAACCCCTCTTCGGTCAGCACAACTGATTTAGTTTTGCCGACCGGGTTCAAGATCATCCCTTTTTGATGTAGACGGTTCATGACCTCCCAATCGAATCCCTTCCATGCGCGATAGCCATTATGGAGTGTGAGGTAGAGGAGCGCGAGGACGGTCTCGTCGATCTTCTCGGTATCGATGTTCATGGGATCACCGCAGCGCGGCCGCGATATTCCCGCCGTCCACGGTCATCACGTTGCCGGTGGTCTTCAATTGCAGCGCCTGGTGCAGAAAGGCCTGCGCCACATCGTCGCCAGTGACCTCGCGACCGAGCAGGTTTCCACGCATGTATTCAGCCTCACTCAGGCGCCGCGCATGCGATCGCTCGGCAATGAAAGCATCGGTGAGAAGCCCAGAGCGGATGCGATCGGCATTGACGGCATTGGCGCGGATACCGTCGGCTCCGTACTCCAGTGCGTATTGGCGGACCAAGAGCAGTGTTGCTGCCTTGGGCAGCCCGTAGGGCCCGAAATTCTGCCCGGGATTGACCGCCTGCTTGGAGACGTTGAACAGCAGACAACCACCGGTGCCTTGGGCCAACATGATCCGAACCGCGGCTTGGGCGACGCGCTGGTGCCCGAAGAAATTGAGCTCAAAGCTTTGGCGCAGGATGGCTTCATCGACCTCGCCGATCCTGCCCTGCCAGGCAGCGCCTGCGTTCGATACCAGGATGTCCAGACCGCCGAATTCTGCCACTACTCGGTCGAATGCGGCTCTTACTGAAGCGGCATCGGTGACGTCGCATTTGATGCCGAGCGCCGCCCCTCCCACCGCATGTGCGGCGTTGTGACCGGCCGCTCCATCGACATCGAGCAGGGCTACTTCGGCGCCGGCTGCGGCAAATGCCTTCGCGGTCGCTGATCCGATCGTACCCCCCGCTCCGGTAATGGCTGCGACCTGTCCTGCCAACGGCAACTCGTCGCGAGCTCCGAGCTTTGCTCGTTCGAGCGGCCAATATTCCATCTCGAACATCTGCGCTTCGGAAATCGGCTCAAATTGGCCGATGGCTTCCGCGTTCGTAATGGTCGTGATAGCGCTGGTCGCCAGATCGGCGGCGATCCGCGCCTCCGTCTTCGACCTTCCCAGGCCGAACAGCCCGAGCCCCGGCACGAGAGCAACACGCGGCAGCGGATCGGCCATCGTCTTACCCCCGCCGCTGCGTGCATTGTGGCGCGCGAAATAAGCGCGATACTCTTCCATGAATGCGCTTGCCGCGGCGCGTATGGCGTCCTTGAACTCGGCCTCTCTGCCATCCTGGGGCGCAGCAACGATCAGCGGCCACGGCTTCGTGTGGATGACATGGTCGGGCGTTACGACCCCCGCCCGACCATACCGCGCAAGCGCTGCTCCATTCACAAAGTTCAGGATGGTCTCGTCGGCGCGGAACTCCACAACGAGCCGGCGCCAGGCGCCTTCGATGCGCTCGTCCTTGAGGCTGCAGGCTCCACGCAGGACAGGGGCGACCGTCTCGAGCGGAGCGATGGCCTGCGGCAGTCGAGCAGTCGCGAATACCGCCTTTCGGTGTTTCTTCAGGTAGTCTTCCGCGCGAGTGACGAGCGCGATCATACGCTCGTAGGATTCCTTGGCATTGCCCCCGAACGCGAAGATGCCGTGCTTGAGCAGAATAAGCCCTTCGACATCCGGTTTCGCCTCGTACACGGCAGCTGCCGCTTGCGCGAGGGAAAAACCGGGCATCACGTATCCCACAACTCCAACGCGGCCATCATAAATCTCAGTGCAGATCGCCTCAGCGCTCGGCTGGTCGACCAGGCTCAGAACCGCCTCGGCGTGGGTGTGATCGACATATTTGTGGGGGAGGAACGCATGCAGCAGCGTTTCGACCGACGCAGTAGGCGCCATCGGGTCGAGTAAACTCTCACGTTGCAGGCGGACCATGTCTTCGTCGGCGAGCTTTGCTCGTCCGCGCAACTCGCGCAGGCGTTTGAGCCGCAGCGCCGGGAAGCCCGCGGGCTCGATCTCCGCCATATCGCACCCTGAGCCTTTGACGCAGAGGACCTCGACCTCTTTGCCAAGGAGATCGAGGCGGGCAGTCTTTACCGAAGCATTGCCGCCGCCGTGCAGCACCAGCCGGGGCTCGCGCCCCAACAAACGCGCCGTGTAGACGCGCAGCGCCAGGTCACGGCCGATCTGCCCCTGAGCATATGAATCGATTGTCGCCTGTGCTTCCGTCTCGAGCCAGCGACTTTGCATCGCAAGGTTCAATGCCTGCCGAGCACGCGCTTGCTCCACCAACCCGACCGGCGCGGGCGCTCAGCCGTTTTGCTCTCTTCCGGGCTCGATACGACCGGCTCCGGCGAGTCACTTGCCGGACCGAGTGCGGGCGGCCCTTCGCTTTGCCCTTCAGCTGGGGTCTCGCGCAATGACGCAAATGCCGGCTCGCGTACCGTCGAACGCCGTCGTGCAGCCTCGGAGGACGTTTCCGCCAATCCATCCGTTTCCGGACCGGCCATGGCA
>DATBYX010000572.1:0-4042 GCA_036513475.1 Xanthobacteraceae bacterium
CCATGCTGATCAGGAGGTCGGAACGTCAGGGCCGGCGCGGCATGCTCGCGAGCGCGCTGCAAGGCGTGCCGGATCGCGGTCTCGACCGCAGATCGTTTCTGCGGCGCTCGGGGCTCGTTGCCGGAAGTCTCGCCACGATAGGCGCGCTGCCGCTCACAAGCGTGCGCCAGGCGCAAGCCGGCCCGCCGCCTGCTCCCGGCGCGCAAGTCACCATCCGCAAAAGCATCTGTACGCACTGCTCCGTCGGCTGCACGGTGACCGCCGAAGTCTCCAACGGCGTGTGGATCGGCCAGGAGCCAAGCTGGGAGTCTCCGATCAATCGCGGCTCGCACTGCGCCAAGGGGGCCGCGGTGCGCGAGCTGGTGCATGGGGATCGGCGCCTGCGCTACCCGATGAAGCTCGTGAACGGCCAATGGACTCGCGTCTCCTGGGACCAGGCGATCAATGAGATCTGCGACAAGCTCACCGCAATTCGCGGGAGCTCCGGTCCCGATTCGGTCTATTGGCTTGGCTCGGCGAAATTCACCAATGAGGGCGCGTATCTCTTCCGCAAGCTCGGCGCCTTCTGGGGGACCAACAATACCGATCACCAGGCGCGCATCTGCCATTCGACCACGGTCACCGGCGTAGCCAATACCTGGGGCTACGGCGCGATGACCAACAGCTTCAACGACATCCGCAATGCCAAGACGCTGTTCTTCCTGGGCGGCAATCCGGCCGAGGCCCACCCGGTCTCGCTGCAGCATCTGCTCGAGGGCAAGGAGCTCAACCGCGCGAATTTCATTGTCGGCGACCCGCGGCTCACCCGTACCGCCGCGCACGCGACCGAATACATGCGGATCCGTCCCGGCACCGACATTCCGGTGATCTACGGGATGCTCTGGCACATCTTCAAGAACGGGTGGGAGGACAAGGAATTCATCGCGCAGCGCGTCTACGGCATGGACGATGTGCGCAAGGAGGTGGAGAAGTGGAATCCCGATGAGGTCGAGCGGGTGACCGGCGTGCCGGAGGCGCAGCTCAAGCGCATCGCCGAGATGTTTGCCAAAGATCGACCTGCGACCCTGATCTGGGCGATGGGGCAGACGCAGCACACGGTAGGCACCGCGAACGTGCGGGCGAGCTGCATCCTGCTGCTCGCCACCGGCAATGTCGGCCGGCCCGGAGGGGGCGCCAATATCTTCCGCGGCCATGACAACGTGCAGGGCGCGACCGATGTCGGGCTCGATATCGTTACGCTACCCTTCTATTACGGCCTGCTCGAAGGCGCGTGGCGCCATTGGGGCCGCGTCTGGGAAGTCGAATACGACTGGCTTCAATCGCAGTTCGACTCCAAGAAGATGATGGAGAGCCCGGGCATTCCGTTGACCCGTTGGTTCGACGCGGTGCTGCTGCCGAAGGAACAGGTCGATCAAAAAGACAACGTTCGCGCCATGTTCGTGCAGGGGCACGCCAGCAACAGCATCGTGCGTATCCCTGAATCGGTCAAAGGGTTGCAGAAGCTCGAGCTTCTGGTGGTGGCCGACCCGCATCCCACCACGTGGGCCTCGCTCGCGGTGAGCGGCGGAAGGCGGGACAACACCTACCTTCTGCCGGTTTGCAGTCAGTTCGAAAGCTCCGGCTCTCGGGTTGCCTCCAATCGATCGATCCAATGGGGCGAGCAGATCGTCAAGCCGATCTTCGAATCGAAAGACGATATCGAGGTGATCTATCTGATCGCCAACAAGCTCGGCTTCGCCGACAAGATGTTCAAGAACATCAAGGTCGAGAACAATCGCCCGCTGCCGGAGGACGTGCTGCGCGAGATGAATCGCGGCAGCTGGTCGACCGGCTATTGCGGACAATCGCCGGAGCGCCTGAAGCTGCATATGACGAACCAGAAGGACTTCGACTTCCTCACGATGCGGGCGAAGGACGGTCCCGCCAAGGGCGACTATTACGGCCTGCCCTGGCCGTGCTGGGGCACGCCAGAGTTCAAGCACCCCGGCACACCGCTCCTCTACAACACCAATCTCTCGGTCATGGATGGAGGCGGTACCTTCCGCGCCCGTTTCGGCGTGGAGCGCGTGGTCAAGACCAAGGTGATGGAGAACGGCCAGGAGGTCGAGAAGGAGCAGAAGTTCAATCTGCTGGCGGAAGGCTCCTATTCCAAGGACTCGGAGATCAAGGATGGCTATCCCGAGTTCACCTTGGCCGTGCTGAAGAAACTGGGCTGGGACAAGGACCTTACGCCGGAGGAGCTGGCCACGATCCAGAAAGTGAACCCGGCCAATCCGGACGCGGTTTCGTGGTCGCTCGATCTCTCCGGCGGCATTCAGCGCGTCGCCATCACCCACGGCTGCATTCCCTACGGAAACGGCAAGGCGCGCGCCAATGCGTTCGGTCTGCCCGATCCGATACCGGTGCACCGGGAGCCGATCTACACGCCCCGCGTCGATCTCGTTTCCAAATACCCGACCTTGCCCAATGCCAAGCAGTTCCGGCTGCCCAACGTTGGCTTCGACGTGCAGAAGGCCGCGGTGGAGAAAGGCGTCGCCAGGGAGTTCCCGCTCATCCTCAGCTCCGGGCGCCTGGTCGAGTATGAAGGCGGTGGCGAGGAGACGCGCTCAAACAAGTGGCTGGCCGAGCTGCAGCAGGACATGTTCATCGAGATCAATCCTGCCGATGCCGGCGAGCGCGGCATCCGCGATGGCGCCTGGGTGTGGGTGACCGGCGCGGAAAACAGCTCGCGCGCCAAGGTCAAGGCGCTGGTGACGGAACGGGTCGGAAAGGGAGTGACATGGATGCCCTTCCACTTCGGCGGCTGGTTCCAGGGCGCCGATCTGCGCGACAGCTATCCCAAGGGAGCAGATCCCATCGTGCTCGGCGAGAGCGCGAACACGATCATGACCTACGGCTACGATCCGGCGACCGGTATGCAGGAGCCGAAGGTCACTCTCTGTCAGATCAGAGCGGCCTAGGGAGCGGATCATGGCTCGGATGAAATTCCTCTGCGACGCCGACCGTTGCATCGAGTGCAATGCGTGCGTCACGGCCTGCAAGAACGAGCATGAGGTGCCGTGGGGCATCAACCGGCGCCGCGTGGTGACCATCAATGACGGCAAGCCCGGAGAGCGCTCGGTCTCCATGGCCTGCATGCATTGCACTGACGCGCCGTGCCAAGCCGTATGCCCGGTGAACTGCTTCTACACCACGGCCGACGGCGTCGTGCTGCATTCGAAGGATCTCTGCATCGGCTGCGGCTATTGCTTCTACGCCTGTCCGTTCGGCGCGCCGCAGTATCCGAAGGTCGGCAACTTCGGGTCGCGCGGCAAAATGGACAAGTGCACCTATTGCGCCGGCGGGCCGGAGGCGGACGGGTCCAAGGAGGAGTACGAGAAATATGGCGCCAATCGGCTGGCCGAAGGCAAATTGCCCCTGTGCGCCGAGATGTGCTCGACCAAGTCGCTGCTGGCCGGCGACAGCGACATCATCGCGCAGATCTATAAGGAGCGGGTGAGCAGGCGCGGTTACGGCTCCGGCGCCTGGGGCTGGCAAACCGCCTACCGCGAGACGATCGGATCCTGAGGAACATGGACATGGCGAAGCTCGTTTCCCGCCTGCGCCTTCTGCTCGGCGCCGTGATCCTGCTCACGATGTTCGCGGTTGCGCCTCCCGCGAGCGCGCAAGAGCGCAATCCGGACGACTCGGTCAATCCGACCGCGAGCTCGGTCAAGGAAAATCAGCTGCTGCAGGAGCTCAGGCGTATCCAGGGGCGGGGCACCATCCCGGATGCCAGATCCTATACCATCGAGCAGCCGGCCGGCCGGGACTGGCGGCATTTCCATGAGGTGACCTTGCGCTGGATTGGAGCCATCGCGATCGTCGGTGTGTTCGTGCTGCTTCTCCTCTTTTATCTGATCCGCGGAATGGTGCGCATCGAATCGGGCCGCTCCGGTCGCGTGCTGGTGCGCTTTTCCGGCTTCGAGCGGCTGGTGCACTGGATGACCGCAACGTGCTTCATCATTCTCGGCATTTCGGGTCTCAATATCACGTTCGGCAA
>DATBYX010000573.1:0-4293 GCA_036513475.1 Xanthobacteraceae bacterium
ACCGCCCTGCAGCGCGCGTTTCTGCTGCGCTCATGCTCCGACGCGTTCTTCGAGAGCCGCACGCGTCCTTGCCTGCTCTATCAGATCAAGCGCTGCTCCGGACCGTGCACCGGGGAAATCGACTTTGCCCAATATGCCGGCCTCCTGCGGGAGGCGAACGCGTTCCTGTCGGGCAAGAGCCAGGTGGTAAAGGACGATCTCGCAGCGGAGATGGAAAAGGCCTCGGCCGCGCTCGAGTTCGAGCGGGCGGCGATTTATCGCGACCGCCTCGCGGCGCTCTCCGCGGTGCAATCGCATCAGGGGATCAATCCGCGCGGGGTGGTGGACGCCGATGTCTTTGCCTTGCATCAGGCCGAAGGGTTCAGCTGCGTCGAGGTATTCTTCTTCCGCAGCGGCCAGAATTGGGGCAATCGCGCCTATTTCCCCAGAGCCGACCGTTCGCTTGCAGCCGGAGAGGTGCTGGGCGCGTTTCTGGCGCAGTTCTATGACGACAAGCCATGCCCGAGCTGCATCCTGATCTCGCATACCTTCGAAGAGTGCGCGCTCCTGGCCGACGCGCTGAGCACCAAAAGCGGTCACAAAGTCGAGGTGAGCGCACCTCAGCGTGGCGAGAAGAAGGAGCTCGTCGATCACGCTCTCGCCAATGCGCGCGAAGCGCTGGCGCGCAAGCTTGCCGAGACGTCGTCACAGCGCAAGCTCCTGGACGCGCTGGGCAAGACCTTCGCGCTGCCGCGCGCGCCGCAACGCATCGAGGTCTACGACAACAGCCATATTCAAGGCACCAATGCAGTTGGAGCCATGATCGTCGTGGGAACCGAGGGGTTTCAGAAGAATCAATATCGGAAATTCAACATCCGCTCATCCGATCTGGTGCCGGGCGACGATTTCGGGATGATGCGCGAGGTGATGAATCGCCGGTTCAAGCGGCTGCTGACCGAAGCGCCGCGACCAAAAGCCGATTCACCACTTGCAGCCGCGGCCGCGAGCGGGGCTGCCCCCGTTCAGGACACGGCAGCGATCGACATGGCGGGACACGAGGAGAGCGATTCGCCGTGGCCGGATCTCGTCATCATCGACGGAGGCCGCGGACAACTCGCCGCTGCGCAGGAGACGCTGACGGCGCTGGGCATCAGCGATGTGCCGATGATTGCCGTCGCCAAGGGGCCGCACCGCGACGCCGGCCTGGAGACATTCTTCTTGCCCGGGCGTGAGCCGCTCAAGCTCAGGCCCCGCGATCCCGTACTCTACTTCGTCCAACGGCTGCGCGATGAGGCGCATCGATTCGCGGTGGGTTCCCACCGCGTAAGGCGGCGGCGGGACATGCGCGAGGCCGGGTTGCAGGAAATCCCCGGCGTGGGGCCTACCCGCAAGCGCGCGCTGCTGCATCATTTCGGGACGCTCAAAGCGATCGAACGCGCAGCGCTCGCCGATCTGGCCAAAGTGCCCGGCATCAGCTCCGAAACCGCCCGCAAGATCTATGATTTCTTCCACGAAGGTGCCGGCTGATGCATCTCACTGATCAGGGACGTTGTCGGCCAACTCTGTCAGCCAGACGTTCGCGTTCGCATCGGAAGGAGCTCGCCAGTCGCCGCGCGGCGATAATGAACCGCCCGAGGACATCTTTGGTCCGTTCGGCAGCGCGGAGCGCTTGAATTGGTTGGCGAAGAACCTGCGCAGAAATACCGCCAGCCAGTGCTTGATCTCGCTCAGCGCATAGGCTTGTCGCTTCGATACGGGAATATCAGCCGGCCAGACGCCGCGCTCGACATTCCCCCAGGCGTGATGCGCAAGAAAGGCGATCTTCGAGGGTCTGAACCCATATCGGGTCAGGTAAAACAAGGTGAAGTCCTGCAAAGAATACGGACCGACGATTTGCTCGCTCGATTGAATGGTCTCGCTCGTCTCAGGAACGAGCTCGGGCGAAATTACGGTGTCGAGGATGGCGTGGAGGATCGCCGCCGTCTTCCGGTCCAGCTCGCCTGCGGAAAAACGGATCAGGTGCTGGATCAGCGTCTTGGGCACCGACGCGTTGACGTTGTAGTGCGACATCTGATCGCCCACACCATAGGTGCACCAGCCCAGCGCGAGCTCGGAAAGATCTCCCGTCCCGATCACGAGCGCCTTGTTCTGGTTCGCAAGTCGAAACAGATAATCCGTGCGCAGCCCGGCCTGAACGTTCTCAAACGTAATGTCGTAGACGGGCATGCCGCCCGCAAAGGGATGCGCGAGATCCGCGAGCATCTGCCGTGCGGCAGGGCGGATGTCGATCTCGGAGCCTGTTACGCCGAGCGCCCGCATGAGCGCCCATGCATTGGCTTTCGTTTGCTCTGAGGTGGCAAAGCCGGGCAGCGTATAGGCGAGCACGTTTGCGCGCGGCAGGCCAAGATCATCCATGGCGCGCGCCGCGACGATGAGAGCCTGCGTTGAATCCAGACCGCCGGAGACGCCTATGACGGCGCGCTCGATGCCGGCTGCCTTGAGCCGAGTCGCGAGGCCCTGAACCTGGATGTTGTAGGCCTCGTAGCAGTCCTCACGCAGCCGCGCGGGATCCGACGGAACGAAGGGAAAACGTTCGATTGCGCGCTGCAGCGGAACCGGTTGACTGGGCGCATCGAGCCGCAAGGGGACGCAACGGAAGGAAGCAGCCTGCCGCGCTTCTTCCCGGGCACAGTCGCCGAAGGTGTTGAAGCGCATGCGCTCTTGCCTGATGCGGCCCATGTCCACATCCGCACTGACCAGGCCGGATTCTCGCGGAAAGCGCGCTGTCTCCGCCAGCCGGTCGCCGCATTCGAAGATTGCGGCATGCCCATCCCAGGCAAGATCGGTGGTCGACTCCCCGGGACCGGCTGCCGAATAGGCATAGGCAGCGATTGCGCGCATGGACTGGCTGGCGCAAAGCAATCGGCGGGTTTCCGCCTTGCCGATGGTGACATTGCTCGCGGACAGGTTCACCAGGACTTCCGCGCCGGCCATCGCGGCCCTGGTGGAAGGCGGTATAGGCGCCCAAAAATCCTCGCATATCTCCACGTGAAAAGTGAGGCCGAGAGAGCCAACGGAATGGAACAGCAGATCGATTCCGAACGCCGTCTCGCGACCCGCCAGCGTGATCTGCCGGTCGCGGATGCCGGCGCCGGAGGTGAAATGCCGCTTCTCGTAGAATTCGCGATAGTTCGGCAGGTACGTCTTGGGCACCACGCCGAGAATTGTGCCACGGTGGACGACGACCGCCGTATTGAACAGTCCGCCTGAACGCCTGATCGGCGCGCCGACGATCAGCACGGAAAACAGATCACGCGAGACTTCGGCCAGGCGATCGATCGCCTGTTCGACCGCCGCGAGCAGCGCATCCTGAAAAAGCAGATCGTCAATGGCATAGGCGGAGAGACCCAGCTCCGGAAAGACCATGAGTGCGGCGTGCAGCTCATTTCCTCGCCCCGCAAGACGAATGGTCTCTTCAAGATTTGCCGCAACATCTCCAACCCTGGTGCGGGGCACGCACGCGGCGATGCGAACGAAGTCATGACGGTAGAGCGACTCGAAACTCGCCATGAGGCCTGCTCGACGGTGTGTCAGTATTGGGCGCGCTCGGACCTTTGCAGCGGCAGAATGAGGAGGGTTGACGCGTGAGGATTCAAGTCAGCGTTCAAGCCGCCGACTGGGGCTTCTCCTTCCGCACGGGAAATTGCGCCAGCAGTGCGATGACCGCTTCATCCGGCACCGCCCGAAAGTCGGAGTAGTAGTACCCGATTGCTCCCAAATCGGCGTGAGCCTCAATGCACACGATTTCGTCTGCTTCCCGGCGCATCACCGCGAGGCTGTCGGTTGGAGCGACCGGAACCGCGAGGATGAGCTTCTTCGGTTTCCGCAGGCGCGTGGCCCGCAGTGCGGCGCGCATGGTGGCGCCCGTTGCGATGCCGTCATCGATCACGATGGCGCTACGGCCGGCCACCTCGATCCGTTCGCGGCCCCCCAGATAACGCTGGCGACGGCGTTCAATCTCAGCCAGCTCACTGTCGCACACGGCTTGGAATGCCGCTTCGCCAATCCCTGCATGGCGAATCACCGCTTCGTTTCGCACGACGAGCGGCTCGTCGCCGTCGACCACTGCCCCCATGGCCAGCTCAGGCTGAAACGGCACGCCTATTTTTCGTACCAGAATGACATCGAGTGGGGCATCCAAGGCAGTCGCGACCTCTGCCGCGACGCTGACACCGCCGCGTGGAAGCGCAAGCACGACTGGCTGCTGACCCTTGTAGCCCGCAAGAGCCCGGGCGAGCTGGCGGCCGGCGTCAG
>DATBYX010000574.1:0-4071 GCA_036513475.1 Xanthobacteraceae bacterium
GCCTCGGCCGGAAGCGTGGTGATGATGACCGGCGCGAATCTTTTTATAGTAGCGATCGCACCTTTGATTGCCGTCGCCTCGCGGCCGTTCAAGTCGAAAAACATCACGTCGCAGCGCGGAGCCCCAGCCGAACTGGATAGATCCATAAATCCTGTCAATGCAGCGGCAAATCTCCCGCGGTCACTCGTGGCCGCGGGCCTCACTCATCGAACCGGTCTCTGCCAATTCGAACCGAGTCTCTGGATTCGCATTTTGGAAATTGCAATTTCGCGACCAGAGACTGGCCCGCAAAAAGCCGCTGAGATCGCCAGCCAACGAGAAACTTGGCTCGCAGAGACTCGCTGCGAGCCCGCTAAGCGGCGGCAACTACGCCACAGTTTTCTCGGCGGGGACATGGGTTACAGAGACCGCACTGGCTGGCTGGGGTGAGAGGACTCGAACTCGCAAATGTCGGTTTAATTGAATGTCGGCCGAACTACTTGGTTCTCCAGAATATTTTCGTACCAGAGACTTTTCGCGGACGCCGGGAAGAGACTGATGCAGATCGCGCCGGGTTAAAGCGACATTTCCGAGTTCGAGTCCTCCCACCCCAGCCAGCCAGTCCGGTCTCTACCGGCCAACCTGCGAAGGCCCTCAAAACCACTCGGTACCGCGGCATTTCGCGGATACACCTTGGTCTCTGTGTCAGGATTTAGGCCACAGAAGCGTCGATCTGGCCCCTGGTCTCTGAGGCCACTTTTTGGTGTCTCGCTTTTGCTGCGCGCTTGCTTGTCCCTGACCCGAGCTCACACGACCCGAGCCGAATAGGCGGGTGACATTTCCCGTCCTAGCCGCTGCGCGCGCTGGCACGGGGACAGGTAAGATGGCCCGAGTTAGACCTTGTGTCACAAGCGCCGTCCGTACGACGGTGCGTAACTGTTACGAGAGATGAAGTCGGCCAAGGAGCCCCCCTGATGACGCGCACAGCTCTGTTGACTTTGGCGCTTTTGTGCGCCCTCGCCTACCCAGGCGCTGCCAAGGACCCTGGCCAGGAGGCCTACATGATCCGCGTGCTTGCTTGCGAGGGCCCGGATGCCAAGATGGAGGTCTACCTGCCACAATCGATCGAGACGAGCGATGCCGCGCGCGCGCTGATTCACCCGGTCATCGGATATTACACGCTCGACCTGACCGAGGCGAACAAGGGCAAGGTGCTCGAACCCGTGAAGGTCTCTCTCACGGCGGACAAGAAGACGGTTATTGTCGACCAGTACACCCGCAAGCTGCCGACGACGCGCATTCCGGTCAGCGGCGGCACCGTCGACTTCGATCAGCGCTTCGGCACCGGCGCCAAATGCGGCCCATTCCGAGCGCAGGAATAATAGCACCGGATTGACGAGGCAGCGTCAGGTAGTATGGAGCTATTTCAGAACCAGTTGCCTGTTGGCCAAAACAGTCGGACTTCCGGTTCGGGTCGATGCTGTTGAAAAGCATGTACCTCGATGACAAACGCGCCGCGTCGGAGTTGGCGGACTGGAAGGCGCGAGGGAGCAGCGGCGCGAGCGCGGCCGGAAGTTCGCCGAGGAAACGGAGCGCAACGCCAGCGGCTACGACGTCACTCGGAAATTATCGGCTGCAATACGAGCTTGCCCGTTTCGCACGCGACGCTCACAAGTCTTCAAATTGATTCCAGCCTCGATAGCCCTGGTGAGATTGGTGCCATGAACCTTGTCTTGTGCAAGATTGCTTCGCTTTCGCTGGGTGGCTTGATATTTGCCAATCAGATCGCGGCAGCAGAGCCGGTTGTGATCGATCTGATGCAATGGAGGCCCCCCGACATTGCTGAGGTCGGGGACGATCCGTTCGCTAAACTTGTCAAATATGGGCATGCGTTGTTCACCGATACCGCAAATGAGATCGGTCCGGCAGTACCGGACGCGAGTAAACGGTTTTCCGGGAACAATCTTACTTGCCAGAACTGCCATTTACAGGCCGGCACGCAGCCCTATGCCATGCCTATGGTCGGGGTATGGGGCCAATTTCCGCAATACCGCGGCCGCGAAGGTGCGGTGGACACGGTCGAAGAACGGATCAACGGGTGCATGGAGCGCAGCATGAACGGCCGCGGACTCTCGCTCGAGAGCGTCGAGATGAAAGCCTTTTCCTCCTATATGCGCTGGCTTTCGACCGGCATTCCCGACGGTGCAAAGCTTCTCGGTGCCGGCACGTTGCAGATCAAAGAACCCGATCGCGCCGCCGATGTCGGCCGCGGCGCGGAGACCTACGCGAACCTTTGCGCGGCATGCCATGGTCCACAGGGGGCAGGACAGCGCGCCCGAAACGGATTCGGCTACCAGTTTCCGCCGCTTTGGGGATCAGACAGTTACAACAATGGCGCCGGAATGAGCCGCCTTCTCACTGCCGCAGGATATGCTCTGCACAACATGCCGTTTGGCACGCGCTTCGACTCTCCTTTGCTGACGGACGACCAAGCCTATGACGTTGCGGGATTCGTTGTGAGCCAGAATAGGCCGCGGAAGACGGACCTTGAGAAGGATTATCCGATCCGTCTGCAAAAGCCGATCGACAGTCCATACGGCCCGTATGCGGACGAATTTCCCGCCGAGCAGCACAGATTGGGTCCGTTCGGCCCGATCCGAGCCAAGGTCAAGAGATTGGCTTCCGAGTCGCGAATTTCCAACGCAGGTGGGCCGGACGACGGTTCGCACCGCGCCGACGACATGAGATGAGCCTCGACACCTCACCACAAACAGGAGCCTGTGTGTGCGGCGGATATCGGGGAGCTTTTGGACGCCGGAGCGGGATGAGCGCCTGCGCCGGCTGGAAGCGGAGGGTCTTTCGGCGGCGAAGATTGCGGAGAAGCTCGGGACGACGCGGGGCGCGGTTCTTGGACGATTGCATCGCCTGAGCGGAGTGGCGCTTACGTATCCCTCGTATACGCGACAAGCAAATGAGACGCGCGCGAGGAACGCGGCGCGTATGAAAGAGCGGAAGCGGATCAGCGATGCGGCGATCTCAAAAATGCGGCATGAGATTGCGCGCGGGGTCGAGCGTAATCAGGCGATTGCGAAGGCGCGGAAAACAGGTGCGACCCTCAAGGCGATTGGGGACGCGGTCGGTCTTACGCGGCAGCGGGTACGGCAGATTCTCGGGGGGACATAGGAAAGCCGCCGGGGTGTTGCCGTTCGGCGGCGGAAGTCTGCCCGGGCCGTTCTATTAATTGAAGAGCACGCGTCTCCTCTACGTCCAATCGAATTCCAAAAACTCTACGATGTGCATAGCAGCGGCGGAATCCGCTCTCAATATCGAAACGATGGCCCTGATTTGATCGATGTGGTTGGGCCCGAAGGTACCTCGCCGAGGCGTTGGAGCAGCAAAGGGCAACCATGCTGCCGTGGAAATATCAACCGGCGAGCCCCGTCGCGAACTCACAGTCTCTGAGTGGTGGAAGTGGATCAGGGATGTGCTGGCAGAGACGCTCCGAGATGTCTCAGCCCTTGCGTCGCTGATAGGTGTCGATTGCCGCTTGGACCGCAGCTTTCGATTGAAGACCGGCAGTCGTGTATTTGGACTTGGCGTCGTCATAGCTCCAATCGCGCAGTTCGTTGGAATTGCGCTGGAAATGCGGATGCACGTAACGCGCCATCAGTTCGTAGCTCCGCTTCGTCGCCGGCCAGTCCGCCCAGTTGTGCGCCAACAATAGAATGCCGCCGAAGCCACCGTTCGAACCATTCCAAAGTCGCTCGAAATGGCGGATGCAATCGCTTGGAGTACCGATGCAGGCTAGGCCTGACGATACCAAATACTCGGCCGGGTCCGACGTGACATCGGGTATGATGGGGAAGGTCGCCACTTCGCTGAAATATCGTGTGAAATCCTCGAGGCCGAACTTAACATCTTGGCGCGCCTGCTCACTCGTCTCCGCCACATGGGCGAAAGTGACGATGCGCCAATTCCGACGATCTGGCGTCTTGCCGTTTGCCTTGGCGCTCTCCTCGTAGACACTCCAGTTGCTGGCGTGCGCCTTCAGGGCCTCATCCGATGTGCCACCGATCGAGAGCATCCCAATGC
>DATBYX010000575.1:0-6650 GCA_036513475.1 Xanthobacteraceae bacterium
GGAATGATGTCCGCCCATTCATTCAAGATCCGATGCAAGACCTCGTTGCTATCCACATCGAACACCGCGATCGCGCCCCGCCCGACGCGCGGGTAGATATGCCGGCAAATCCCGTTCGCTTGATAATTGGCGATCCAGGGCCAGAACTTTTGGCGTTGACCTGCGAGGTCCGAAGGCCGTTCGGGTCGCGGCGTCGAGACGACGAGAAACAGCATGTGACGCTCCCGGGAGTGGACGGGCCCCAAAGGCCTGAGCACTTGCTATGTAGTAGGAAAGCGTGAGCTCATCATCGCCTCCGGGACACATTGCTGCATGTCATGCCCGCACCGACCCTGAACCACGACCAAACTGCTTCGACGCAGAACAACAAGCAGCACGGTTCTTTCTGATGCGCGGCCTGGTTCCCAACACCGGCATCGGTGAGCAAGCCAATTCCTGGGTTGAAAGAAAAAAGCTGCTGCGATTTGTGATCTGCGGATCAGTTGGCGGCGGCAAATCCTCCCTGATCGGACGCCTGCTCTCCGACTGCAACGCCCCTGCTGCGCTCGCTGGCGACAACACCCACCCTGGCAGCACCGGCGACGATGGCGATGTGGCGTTCCTGCCTGCCGGGGTGCAGGCGAACGGTGAGCAGGGCAGCACCATCGACATTGGCTACCGCTACTTCGCTACGCCCAGGCGCGCGTTCGTCGTCGCCAATGCACCCGGCCACGAGCAATACACCCGTAATCTGGTATCCGGCGCCTCGGCGGCCGACGTCGCAGTGCTGGTGATCGACGCCTGCGGGGGGGTGCTCCCGCAGACCCGGCGCCACAGCCATATCGTCACGCTGCTCGGCATTCGCCATGCGGTCGTGGTCGTCAACAAGATGGACATGATCGGCTGGGATCGTACCGCCTTCGAACGGGTCGGGAGCGAATATCTCGCATTCGCCGCAGGGCTCGGGGCTATGAACGTCACCTGCATTCCTGCCAGCGCATTGCACGGCGACAACGTCGCCCGGCACAGCAGCGCGATGCCCTGGTTCGAGGGTCCAACCTTGATCGAGCATCTCGAGATCGTGGAGGTTTCCTCGGAGGCTGCGATCAAGCCGTTCCGCCTCCCCGTGCAGTGGGCCAATCCGTCAAATTCTCAGGTCCGCAGCTGCAGCGGCACCATCGTGTCCGGCAGGGTGCGTCCAGGGGATAGCTTGGCGGTGTTGCCGGGCGGAAAACCGGTCGAGGTAGCGCGGATCGCGACGTTCGAGGGTGATCTTACCGAAGGGATAGCGGGACAAGTCGTCACGCTTGAGCTGGCGCAGGAAGGCGATGTGAGCCGCGGCGATGTGCTCGCAGCCGCTGACGCGCGTCCGACGGTGGCGGAACAGTTTTCCGCGCATCTCATCTGGATGAGCGGGCAACCGATGCTGCCGGGGCGCTCCTACATGCTGCAAGCCGGGCCGGTCGTCGTGGGTGCACAGATCACGGCGCTCAAGCACAAGCTCGGTGTTGCAACTTTCGAGCACGTGGCCGCCACGCACCTCGAGCTCAACGAGATCGCGTTTTGCAACGTCGCCCTCGACCGCGCCATCGCGTTCGATCCCTATACCGAGAATCGCGAGACCGGTGCCTTCATCCTGATCGACTGCCTGAGCAACGCGACGGTGGCTTGCGGCATGATCGCATTTGCCTTGCGCCGCTCCGCAAACATCCACTGGCAGGCTCTGAAGATCGACAAGGATGCCCGTGCGGCGCTGAAGGCTCAAAAGCCCTGCGTGCTGTGGCTCACCGGCTTGTCGGCTGCAGGAAAATCGACCATCGCGGATCTGGTGGAGCAGTCACTGCATCGCGCCGGCCACCATACGATCCTGCTCGATGGCGATAACATCCGCCATGGCCTCAACCGCGACCTCGGCTTCACCGATGAGGACCGGGTCGAGAACATCCGCCGCGTTGCCGAAGTAGCAGGGCTGATGGTGGAAGCAGGCCTGATCGTCATCGTGAGCTTCATCTCGCCTTTCCGCAGCGAGCGGCGCATGGCGCGCGGGCTCTTCGGCGAGGGCGAATTCATAGAGATCTACGTCAACACTCCCATTGAGGTGTGCGAGGCGCGCGATCCCAAGGGCCTCTACAAGCTCGCGCGCGCGGGCAAGCTTCCGAACCTCACCGGCATCGGCAGCCCCTATGAGCCTCCCGAGCATGCAGAGCTGGTGCTCGCCGCCGGCCGGCAGGAACCGCAGGTACTGGCCGAAAAGGTACTCGCGACGCTCAGGCAACGGGGGATCATTTGAACAGCGACTTTCGGGCTACACCGCCGCCAAAGTAGCTGCGCTCACGCGGGCTACAGTCGGGACAACTACGGTGCTGTGCCGAATATGAGCGAAACATTCTGGCGGCCGAACCCGAAGGAATTGGACATGGCATAGGAGAGCCTGGCGTCACGAGTGCTATTCGGCACCACGTCCAACGGGATGGCGGGATCGCCATCGACGCTGGGAGCTGGTTGTAAACAGGCGTTGCCAGATCATGCGCGCTTTCGCACCGGCTCTTTGCCGCGCAGCTTCGGCGCAACTTCCGTCGCAAACAGTTCGAGCGAGGCGAGCGCTTTTTCCACGCCGTACCACGGCGGATAATGCAGCATGACGGAGGTCGCGCCAGTCATGTCACGCAGGCGCTCGATCTTCTCCACGACGGTCGAGGGCGAGCCGTGCAGGATGATGTCGCGGGAGAGCATGTCGTAATCGCGCTTGCCCGTCGCGCCGCCCTGCGACACCGTTCCGAGATAGCCTGACGTGTGCCCACCGGCGAAGTGCTGGAGGTGCCGCATGATGCCCGTCTCACTCTCCGCCCTGGCTTTGGCATCGGTCTCGGCGACATAGGTCCAGCGCGCCACGTCGATCTTGCCTCGGCCTGGATTGGAGCGCAGCCGCTGCGGCGTCTCCTCGAGATGCTGGCGGTAAGCCGCGGTCTGGCGCGCGAGCTCCTCGAACGGCGTCCAGGTGGACAGCATCAGCCCAAACCCCATGCGGCCGGCCACGGCGATGGATCGCTCGGTCGCACCGGCGAGAAAAATGGGCGGGTGCGGCTGCTGCAATGCATGCGGGAACAGCTCGTATTCGCCATCGACTTTGAAGTTGAAATACTTTCCGCGATGGGCGGAGCGCTTGTCGTGGAAAATCTGCATGAGGAGCGGCAGCGCCTCTTCCTGGACGTCGCGCCGCGCATCGAAATCGGCACCGAACCCGTCGAACTCATATTTGCGATAGCCCGAGCCGAGCCCGAGCGCGAAGCGGCCGTTGCTCAGAATATCGACGAATGCTGCGTTCTCCGCGACCCGCAGCGGATTGGCGAGCGGGAGCGTGACCACCGCGGTGCCGATCTTGATCTGCTTGGTGACCGCGGCGAGATAGGCGGCATACACGAACACATCCGGCATGATGCCGTATTCGTTGCTGAAATGATGCTCGGCGACCCAGGCGTAATCAAAGCCGAGCGCGTCGGCCCGCATGATCTCGCGGGTCACCCGCGCATGGACGTCCCGATGCGGATAGGGCTCAAGGTCAACGTTGGGGTGCGATGTGAAGAGAATTCCAAATTCCATACGCCTTAGCTCCCTGATGGCGCGAGCTTATCAGGCTGTGACGTAATCGTCATGTGCCTGGACGCGCTGCATCGATGGCCGCGGCGATCTTTTCCGCCAGCATGATGGTCGGAATGTTTGTATTGCCGCGCGGCAGGCTCGGCATGATCGAGGCGTCGACGACCCGCAGCCCTCCGATCCCGTGGACGCGACCTGCAGCATCGACGACCGCGTCGGGATCATCCGCGCGCCCCATGCGGCAGGTGCCCACGGGATGGAACATGCCGGCGACATTCTCGGTAATGTGCTCCGCCAGAGCATCGTCGTCCTCGACCAGAGCGGCGAGATCAATGCGCCGATCGGCAAGGGTCGAGAAGATGGGTCCCGCGAGCGGCGGCGCAAGGTCGATCAGCTTGGCGGTCAACGCACTCCTGATCTTGTTCGCCGGGGTGATGCGGTTGAGTCGGCGCAAACGATCGGTGAATTTCACTGGGAACGTCAGAGCGCTCATTTCCCGGACCTTCTCGTGCGCAAGAATCTCGACGGCCCGACGAAAGCCCTGCATGAACCGGCGCAGGTCGAGCTCCTCTCCCGTGAAGTTGAACTCGACTCGGGGGTAGTCAGCTGCGTGATCGCGCAACGTGACACGGCCGCGCGCCATGGGCTTGAGCAAGGTCGGAGCGAGGTTGGCAACCTGCAGCCCGAGCGGCGACCAGGAAGTCTTGCATTGCACATTGATGTACATGTCGCTAGCCGACGCCCCGGGCAGCCCGGATGAATACCGAAATGCCGTCATGGGATGCGGCCGCACCGAGACGGGCTGACGCGCTCCGGGACGCTGCAGCAATCCCATGAATATGATCGCGTGATTGGAAAGATTCTCGCCCACACCGCGCAGGTTAGCGCGTACCTCGATGCCGTGCTCGCGCAGTTGTGCCTGCGGTCCGATGCCGGAGCGCAGCAGAAACGCCGGGGAATGGATTCCGCCAGCCGCCAGGATCACCTCGCGCGCGCGAAATTGTTTCTCCTCATTGCCGCATCTCACTGCAACGCCGGTCACTCGGCCGCCGTCGAAGGTGAGACCCGTCGCTGTCGCGCCGTTGATGAGGACGAGATTGTTGCGCGCGCGTACAGGCGAATCGAGGTAGCAGATGGCCGCCGAGGCGCGCTTGCTCGGCCAGTTGCTCATCGGTACAGCGCCATAGCCGTCGCGAAAATCGGCGTTCATGTCGGCGATGAACGGAATTTGTCGCTCCTGCGCGAAGGCATGCACCGCCTTTGACAACGGCGCCCAATCCTCGGGCTTGGTGCGCCGGATCGGGACCGGGCCGGACTTGCCGTGGAGCGCCCCGTCGAAATCCATGTCATTTTCGAGCTTGCAAAAGAAGGGGAGGACGTCCTTCCAGCCCCAACCTTCTGCGCCATGGGCTTCCCATTCGGCGTAGTCGTCCGGCGTGCCGCGATAGGCTACCATCCCCATGACGGAGGAGCCGCCGCCTATGATGCGGGCCTGCGAATAGCTCACGAGCGGCGAATTTTCCCGGCGGCGCCAGTGCACCTTGAGACCGGGCCAGAAATAGGCGTCGTTGTAGTAGGACGTCGCGTAGGTATCGAGCACGTCCGCCGGCTCACGGCCAGGCGGCGCGTCCTGCCCGGCTTCCAGCAGCAACACCTTGCGCGCCGATCGCGCCGACAGGCGATTGGCGAGCACGCATCCGGCAGCCCCCGCTCCGATGATGATCGTATCGAACTCTGGTCCCATGGATTGCGTGAAGGTGCGCCTAAGCATGCATGACGGCGGCAGGAACGGCTGTCATAATCGACGAAGCTATAGAAAAAGATCATCGGCGAGGAAAGGCGATGCAGCATTTGCAGGGGACGCAAAGGAGCCGGCGCTATCGCATAGGTGCTGCAGCCTATCTCTACGCAGCCTTATGCACCGCCGGCGTTGGGGCCGTCGCGACTATGGCGCGCGCGGACTATCCCGAGCGGCAGATTACCATGATCGTCTGCTTCCCGGCGGGCGGGGGAACCGACATCGCGGCGCGACTCATCAACAGCCAGCTCGGCGAGGCTCTCGGCAAACCGGTGGTCATCGAGAATCGCGGCGGGGCAGGCGGCAACATCGGCATTGCGGCCGCTGCACGCGCGCCAGCGGATGGCTATACCTTGCTGGTCTGCTCGAGTGCGTATGTGGTCAACCCGAGCCTTTACGCGCAGGCGAGTTACGATCCTTTCAAGGATTTCGTACCTGTCATGGTGATCGGTGCATCTCCGAATGCCTTCGTGGTTCCGGCGCAGTCCGGTATCGGGAGCATGCCTGAGCTCATTGCCCGCGCGAAGGCAGCTCCCGGACAACTCAATTGGACCTCACCCGGCGCCGGAACGACGCCTTATCTCGCCGGCGAGCTGCTCAAGCTGCGCACCGGCGTGCAGATGTTGCATATTCCATTTGCGGGTGCCGGGCCTGCAACAACGGCTGTGCTCGGCGGGCAAGTCGATCTCTACACAGCTAATATCGGCTCCCTCATGCCGCTGATCGACGCCGGGAAAGTGCGGCCGATTGCGGTGACATCGCGCGAGCGCTGGCCCGACCTCCCCGATGTTCCCTCGCTGGAAGAGCTTGGAATCAGGGATGCCGTATCCGACACGTTTCAAGGCATCTACGCGCCTGCGGGTACGCCGCAGCCGATCATAGATCGGCTGGTGACGGAGCTCACTGCCATTCTCAGCCGCGACGATGTCCGAGAGAAATTCACCAAGGCGGGTCTTCCCGTGGTCGCCGAAGGGCCCGATGCGTTTCGCGCACGTATCGCGCGCGAAGTGCCCATGTACAAGGAGATCATCGATCAGGCCGGTCTGAAGATTCAGTAATAAGAGCCAGCTGCAAGGCCCGTCAGGTTTCCTGTATCGCTTCGATGAGGTCCCGCGTGCGCGTTACGTGCGGCCAAGCAGCATCGAAATCAGCTACCAGCAACTTGAATTCCGGGGACTCGATGCGGCTGCGCAGAGTGGCGACATCGGGAAATTGATAGAATGCATAGTGCACCGACGGATCGCTCCGGCTCCAAAACCGCCAGCCTTTCTCCGCC
>DATBYX010000576.1:0-5715 GCA_036513475.1 Xanthobacteraceae bacterium
CCGCCGGCCAGAACTGTAGGCGGAGCTGCAACAGTGTGTAGCCGAAATAGGCGCCCAGCATGAAGAAAGCGCCGTGCGCAAGATTGGGGATGCGCATTAGGCCGAAGATCAGCGAGAATCCGGACGAAAGCAGAAACAAGAGGCCGCCGAAGGCTACGCTGTTAAGCGTCTGGATGATCCAGAACTGCCACTGCATCGGGATTCGTTTGTTTGGAGGGCAGTACCGCGCGAGCTCGGAGTTATTCGGGATCGGATCACCTCGCGCAAGCAGGGCGCTGGCTGCTCAGACCGAAAGCCGTTCTTGGGGACCTTCGGTTGTCATCATCCGCGTAAGCGGATGATCCAGTAATCTCTAGCTTTAAGAAGTGACACGGCCGTCCCTCAATTCCTCGCGCGCCGCTTACTCGATGCCCCGCATGAAAGCGGGGCATGACAACCGAGACGAAGAGGAATTCGAGCACTTTCCTACTGCTCCAGGTTCTTCGCGGGTGGATAGTCGCGCGAGTAGACTGGGTTTTTCAGGAAGTCGTCCTTGTTGTAGGTCCAGAACTGGCTCACATCAGGATAGGTCTTGACGACGGCGTTGACATATTTCCCGTTCTTTTTCTCGACTTTGCGGATGTAAATGTTTCCGACGACGTTCCCAAGCTCGTCGAAGCGTACCGGACCGCGCACTGTATCCGGCACCTTGGCCTCCTTGAGCGCCTTCATGAAGGTGTCCTTGTCCTCGACCTTGCCATTCACCGCCTTGGCCGCGTGATCGAGCACTTCGCCGCAGAGATAGGTCTCAGCGGCATAGACGCCGGGATCGACCTTGTATTCGCGGCGGACCGCTTCAACGAATCGCTTGTTGACCGGGTAGTCGAGCTCGGCCGAGTACCAGGAACCAGTCATGGCGCCGAGCGCGTCCTCGCCCATCTGCTGCAGCAGCGACTCGTCAACCGGGGTAAATCCGCCCAGGATTTGAGTCTGGTTGCCGTACTCCCGCAGCTGCCGAATGAACTTGAACCCGTTCGAGCCGGCGTGCGCCGTGAATACCGCGTCGAGATCGCCCTTCAATTGGGAAATGTAGGTGCCGTAGTCCGGCGCATTCAGAGGCGTCCATAATTTCTGAACAATCTTGCCCCCGTTGTCCTCGAATACGCGATGGAATCCGCCGACGCATTCGTGCCCGAACGCGAAATCATCGCCGATCGTGGCAACCCGCTTATATTTGAGCTCTTTGGCGGCGTAATCGGCCATGGGATGGCTGGGCTGGGCCGAGGTGCAGCTTGGACGGACAAACCATGGGTTTGGCTTGCGCTGGGTCATTTCTTCCGCGCCGGCAACAGACAATATGGGAGTGCGCGAGGATCGCACATAATCGTCGATCGCCAGCGCTTCGAAAGCGGCGAGGGGCCCAATCAGCACTGCCACGTTCAGCCGTTCCACCAGCTCCTGAGTTTTGGTGCGCGCCTGGGCCGGATTGCCGGCAGTATCGGCGGTGTGCAGCTCCACAGGCCGTCCGGCCAGCATGTTGTTGCGCTCTTTGAAGAACACCGTGAGGCCTTGCTCCATCTGCAGTCCGCCCGACGCCAAAGGACCGGTCTTGATGGTCAGAAACCCGACGCGCACCGGTGCTGCTTGCGCAGGCGCAGCAGGCACTTTGAGCACCTGCGCGGCCGCTCCAGCGGCAAGCGCTCCGGTGATGACGTCGCGGCGATTCATGCGCATGGTGTTTCTCCCTTTGGACGGCGTCGTGGATTCTTCTCTGACGCTTTGCTCGAGAACGCTCATCAATCCTGCGAGCGAGCTGACCCGCAGACTACGATTTTTTCGGCGGAATGATGGGCAGCAGCAGGTAGGGCCGTTTGTCGCGGCCGAAATGCAGGCTCGTGACTCCGCCGAAAATGCGGTGAGGACGATCGATTGGATCGTCATGCAGGAACGGTCCGCACCCGGTGAGCTCGTTCTTGAAGTTCGACAGCTTGCCTCCGCTCGAGCCCGGATAGACATAGTCCTTGCCACGAATGGTGAGACCCACGCGGTAGCCCGTCGGGGCCACTACGGAGGTTGGCCAGATCTCGATGTCGAGCTCGGCCACCTCGCCTTTCTTGAGCGGCTGCGCTTTCTCGTGCGTGTGATAGGGGCGATACGGCAGCGAAAGCTTCTTATCGAGTTTGCGGTGGGAGGCGCGCAGCCACCCCTGGCCAACTGGGGTGTGCGGATCGATCGCCCCCTGAAAGACCACTTCCTTGAGGTCGCCCGTGAACACGCGCAAGACCACGAACAGGTCGGCGTCGGGGGCGGAGGATGATACGAACAGCTTGAGCGCCGAAGGTCCCGTTATTTCGGTCTCGTGCTCCAATGGAGCGCTGAGGAAGGTGATGCCGTCCCCCAGTGCCTCGAAGCTGCGCACCGCCTTGGTCGAGCCCCGTTGCTGCGCAAGCGTGCCGGTTGCGGGGTCAAGATACAACTTGGTCCACTTGGTTCGCTTGAGCGGCCATTCATTTTCGGCGCGTTCGACGAACTGATCGATATGCCGCACCTGCAACAGGACGCGCGGTTGCTTCTCGAAGCCGTTGTTCTTTCCATGCAGGAAATGATCGAAAAACCGCAGCTGCAGCTTGCGGCCGTAGTCCGTGTAGAAATGAGTCCAGTGCTCGATGCCGTGCGCTTCGAGCCACTTGTCCTTCGCGGCCGCCCGCATGAAGCCTTCGAAGTTTCCACGGGGATGCAGGGGTTGTCCCCCCCAATTGGCGGCGGAGAGGAGCGGGGTCTTCACCTTCGCCCAGATGGGGGAACGGGAGCGGTGATACGCGCCATCAAGCGGGTGGGCGCGGATGTCGTCGCCGAGGGCGGCCCGGTTCTTCGCAAGCTCTGCTTCGGAGAGCGTTTCGGGTCCGCAGACAAGCTCCCCATGCACACGTGAACGTCGGCCGCGTTCGCCCGCACCGAACTGCACGGTCTTCACCTGCATGTCGTACCAGTTCTCCCAGAACGTGCAGACCATGCCGCCGTGGCGGGTCATGTCCCGGTAGTAGTCGGCCGCACCCTCCCATATGCACATTGCGGCGAGGTGCGGCGGCTGCAAGGTCGCCACGTGCCACTGGTTGATGGCGTAATAGGAAATACCATTGAGCCCGACCTTGCCGTTCGACCAGGGCTGCACACCCGCCCATTCGATGCAGTCGTAGAAATCCTTGGTCTCGCGTGGGGAGAAGTGATCGACGAATCCCGGCGAGCAGCCGCAACCGCGCGAGTCTACGCGCATGCAAGCATAGTCATGGGGAACCCATTTCTCCGGATCCACCACTTCCCAGCTCTGATAAAGATTGCTCGATCCGGCGGTGACGTCGGGGTGCTGCTCGGCCATGCGCTGCCATGCGCTGGAATAACCGTCCTGGAAAGCGAGCCCCTTGCCGTAGGGGCCATAGCTCAGGATCACGGGATAGCGCCCATCTCTAATGGGGCGGAAGATGTCGGCCCGCAGCACCAGGCCGTCGTCCATCGTGATCGGCACGTCCCAGTCGATGCGCATACCATCGCGGATTTCGCTGCGATGCTGGTGGGTCTTGCCCACGGGCGCTTCGGTGCGGGTATCATCGAGCGCGGTCATTTCCATCCTCCCCAAATGAATAGCCATCGCATCATGGCCTGTGCGCGCATCCCCGCATTTTATGGTAAGAGCGACGGTGTCACAATTTTCCTGAGGGGAGGGGTCGTGTGAAGCTCTATTCGTTCTGGCGCTCGCTCGCAACGTTCCGGGTTCGCATTGCGCTCAATCTCAAGGGTCTTGTACCGGACGAGATCGTCGATATCGATTTGATGAAGGGCACGCAGCGTGAGGCCGCGTTCCGCGCGGTGAATCCGCAGATGCTCCTTCCGGCTCTTGTGGACGCTGACGGACCACCGCTGTTCCAATCCCTCGCGATCATGGAATATCTGGATGAGACACACCCGCAGCCCCCGCTCCTGCCCTCGACGCCGCGGGCCCGGGCCCGGGTGCGCGCGCTTGCGCAGATCGTCGCCTGCGACTCCCATCCGCTCCTGGTGCCGCGCGTGCGCGAATACCTCGAGCATGACCTCGGGCTGGACGAACCGACGCGTCTGAAATGGATCCATCACTGGATCGGTGCCGCCTTGGAGGCACTCGAAAGCAATCTCGCCGGCAGCAAGGAGACGGGGCGTTACTGTCAGGGCGATGCCATCAGCATTGCGGACATCTGCCTTGTGAGCCAGGCCACGGGTGCCAATCTCTTCAAGCTTGACCTGACGCGGTTTCCGACCGTGCGCCGCATCACCGAGGCATGCATGCAGAACGATGCTTTCGCCCGCGCTCATCCGTTACGCCAGCCCGGCGCACCGGCTGCGGCCTGACCCAGCCATCCCATGACGCGCTACTCCGAGGAAGTATCGGCAGTAGCGCGCGCGAGCGCAGCAAGCGCGTCCCTCGTCATGAGCTGCGGGGTCCAGCCGAGCTTCATCAACGCCGAGGGGTCGGCGACCAAGGATCCTGCGAGGCGCTGGTAAATCTCTCCGCGCCCGAGGACGGCCAGTCCAAGCGCAAGCAGTTTTGGGGGTACGGGGACAAGGCCAGCTCTGCGGCCGAGCCCGCGCCGCAGTGCCGTCACCATCTCCGCTATGGACAACGGCTCGGGATCGGCGACGATGAAAGGGCGCTGCAGCGGGAAGGGCAGGGTCAGCACTGCCGCGATCGCGCCGACCAAGTTCTGTACGGACAACAGCGATCTTTTCCCCCGCAGACCTGAGAACGGCAGCGGATAGGGCGAGCGCGCGAGCCGCACCAATGCTTCCATGTTGCCCTTCACGCCGCGTCCGAACATCAGCGGCAGCCGCAATGCAACCCAGTCGAGGTCGAGCTCCGCCAAGCCCCGCTCGGCAGCGAGCTTGGAGCGGCCGTAGGCATCGGTCGGTTGCGGCGCGAGGTCTTCGGTGAGCACGCGCTCGGCAGTTGGCCCGGACTGCGCGCGCACGGAGGAGAGGAAGACGAATCGTTTCACACCGGCTCGCCGGGCGGCCCGCGCAAGCTGAATCGTCGCCTCGGTGTTGAGCATACGATAATCATCTTCCGGCAATCCGGACATCGCGTGGGCGATCCCTGCCGAGTGAATGACGGCATCTACTCCCGCAAGGGCAGCTGCCATGTTTTGCGGCCGGGCGAGATCACCGATGACGGCGCTCGCCGACTCGATCGGCACCTCGCTGGGTCGGCGCAGGAGAACACGCAGCCGCACGCCGCGCCGCGGCAACTCGCGCAGCAGGTGCTGACCGATGAACCCCGTGGCGCCGGTGAGCGCAACGAGCGGATGCGCTGCTGCCCCGGTTGACGGCACCGTCACTTCGGGTCTGCCACAAGAAGCGACGTTGCAGCACTCTGTCGCATTTTCATCCCATTTTCTCCGTTGGTGCCCCCACGCCATATACCAACAGATCACGACGGGAACAGAGCTGTGGGGCGCAGGACGTGACCTTCCGGCTGTTCCGCGACGGCATGAAAGTTCCAACATCAGCGTGCACAGTGTTGCCACGGAGATAATGCACATTCCTCGCATCGAAGTTGCGTGGGAGGGAGTTGGAATGGTTCCGAAATACTCGGCGGAATGGTGGGAGAAAGTAGCAGCGCGGCCATTCCAGAAACTGGAAGGGATCGAGCCGGCCACGACCGCACGTGCCGCGAAAAGAGAGAGTGTTGGCCGCGACTCTACGCGAGTC
>DATBYX010000577.1:0-6880 GCA_036513475.1 Xanthobacteraceae bacterium
GACATTCTGGGCCGCATCATTGCCGAGCATCTCTCGACCGCCTTTGGCCAGCAGTTCTACGTCGAGAACCGGGCGAGCGGCGGAGGGGTCGTCGGCACAGCCGCCGGTGCGGCAGCCGAACCCGACGGATATACTCTGGTCGTCTCCAGCATCGCCGCCAATGTGATCGCGCCGGCTTTCAATGGCCATCTCGGCTACGACGGGGTGCGCGATTTTACCCATATTGCGTACCTGGGCGGCCCGGCTGCCGCCATGCTTGTTCACCCCGCGCTCGGTGCTACCACGTTCCAAGATTTCGTCGCCCTCGCGCGAGCCGCGAAGGAGCCGATGAGCTGTGGCTCCGCTGGAGCGGGCTCCCATGGTTCCCTCATCGCCGAATACGTTGCGCGGCGGGAAAGGTACCGCATAACCCACATCCCATATAAAGGCGCCGGACCCGCGCTGACGGACCTCATCGCCGGTCACATCGAGCTCGCAACCATGACCCTTTCTACCGCGGCCGAACAGATTCGCGCTGGGCGCGTCATCGCGCTTGCGGTCGCATCGCAAGCGCGCATGGCAAGCTTTCCCGCTATTCCGACCTTCAAGGAATTGGGTCTGGATCTGGTTGCCGCGACCTGGTTTGCACTTTCGGGGCCAAAGGGGCTGCCGCTATTCATCGTGAACGAGCTCAGCCGCGAGACCCGCAAAGCAATGCAATCGCCGGAGCTGCAGCAGTGGCTCGAATTCGATGGCATCGAGACAAAGCCGATGTCTCCGCGGGAGTTCACAGCTTTCGTAGAAGCCGACACCGCGCGATGGGCGCCGCTGGCGAAGTCGCTCGCTGCGGCAAATGCGGAGCAATAGTTTGTGAGCATCGGCGGTTACCGTTGTCCGTCCTTCATGACACCATCAAACAGTCGAATCCTCCTCAGGCTTTGAGAATTCCATGCCACGCAAGAGATTTGCCTGGGCGTCCTTCCCCGACGAGCAGCTCCTTGGGCTGCGCCTGCGCGATCTCAAGGTCACGCTCGAAGGCACCTGGCTCGAGGACTGCCTCAAGGCTCTGCATGAGGAGCTCGAAGAGCGCGACATCCGAGTGCGGCCACATGCCTGGATCTCGAGCGAATGGTTCAGCCCGGACAGCACGCCGGGGATCGCCTTCCCTTTCTATCTGGCCCACCCGCGGCTGATGCAGCTGGAGAAGAAAAAAATCATCGACGTCGAGGGGGGCACCTGGTCGGAGTGCATGAGCATTCTCCGTCACGAAGCCGGGCACGTTGTTCAGCACTCTTATCAGCTCCAGCGCAGTCGCCGCTGGCAGCAGCTGTTCGGTCCATCGTCGAAACGCTATCCGAGATACTACCGCCCGAACCCTGCCAGCCGGCATTTCGTCCAGCACCTGCGGCTTTGGTATGCGCAGAGCCATCCGGACGAGGACTTCGCCGAAACATTTGCGGTCTGGCTGCGACCGCGCTCAAACTGGCGCACGCGCTATGCCGGTTGGCCGGCACTGAAAAAGCTCGAATACGTCGATGAGCTGATGGCCGAGATCGCCAACCAACGACCCTTGCATACGCGCCGGGAGCGGGTCGATCCGCTAAGCCAGCTCACCAGCACGCTTGCCGAACACTATGAGAGGAAGCGGGCACTCTACGCCTTCAGCACGCCCAGAACCTATGACCGCGATCTTCAGCGATTGTTCTCCTCGGATCCAAAGCACTGGCGGTCGCAGGCGGCCTCGACTTTCATCAGGCATCACCGCGCGAGCATCAGAGAGCTGGTCTCGAAGTGGACGGGTGAATACCAGCTCACGCTTGACGCGGTCCTCGACGACATGGTGGTGCGGTGCCGCGAGCTGAACCTGCGGGCGGTCGGTGCAGAACGAAAGCTGATGATGGAATTCACCGTGTTGTTGACAGCCAAGACGGTGCATGCGCTCTTCGGTCCGTCGCGGAGAAGGTGGATCGCGCTATGAAGCATCTCCGCGTCCTGGTGCTCCTGCACGCGGACCTGATACCCCCGGAGTCGAGCAAGGGGTACAGCGAACAGGAAATCAATGTCTGGAAAACCGAATATGACGTTACAAGCACGTTGCGCGCCGTCGGGCACGAGGTGCGCCCGCTCGGCGTGCGCGACGAGCTCAAGCCGATCCGCGAGGAAATTGAGAACTGGAAGCCGGACGTCGCGTTCACCTTGATGGAGGAGTTTCAGGGCGAAGCCATCTACGACCAGAACGTCGCAAGCTTTCTGGAGCTGATGCGCGTCCCCTATACCGGCTGCAATCCACGCGGCCTGATGCTGGCGCGCGGCAAGGATCTGTCCAAAACGCTCGTGCATTATCACCGCATTCCCGTTCCGGCTTTCGCCGTTTTTCCCAAGCATCGCAAGGTTCGACGCCCGAAACGCCTCGCGCTGCCGCTGATCGTTAAAAGCTTGAGCGAGGATGCGTCGTACGGCATCTCGCAGGCATCCGTTGTCGACAGCGACGACAAGCTCGCGGAGCGAGTCACATTCATCCACGAGCGGATCGGCACGGCCGCTATTGCAGAGCAATATATCGAGGGGCGCGAGCTCTACGTGGGCGTGCTCGGGAACGATCGACTGCGCGTGCTGCCGATCTGGGAGCTGACTTTTGGCAGCATGGCGCATGGTGCCTGGCCTATTGCCACCGAAAAGGTGAAGCACGATCCCGATTATCAGGAGCGCCGCGGCATCCAGCACGGACCGGCCAAAGACCTGTCCCCGGAAGTCCGCGCTCGCATCCAGCGGTCCGCCAAGCGGATCTTTCGGACGCTGGAACTTGACGGCTACGCCCGCATCGACTTTCGGCTGTCCGCCGAAGGAATTCCGTACTTTCTCGAGGCGAATCCCAACCCCGAAATCGCCGAAAGCCAGGAATTTGCGGCGGCAGCGCTTCAGGATGGCCTCGCATATCCCGAGCTGCTGCAGCGGATCGTGGGACTAGGCATGCAACGCGCAATGCCCGGGAAAGCAGCGAGCTGACCGGATCATCCCGCTGCGCGTTGCTCCGGCTTGCGCTGGCTGTGCCTGGTCTGCAGCTTGCCCAGTGCCTCTTCCAGTGCCGCAAGATCGAACGGTTTTTGCAGCAGCACGAACCCTTGCTCGACCGCGTCACGCGCGCTGGACGTTAACCCTGTAGTGAGCAGAACTGGGATGTTGGGATAGAGCTTGCGTATCGCGTGGCCGAGCTCGAGCCCGTTCATTCCGCCGGGCATCAGCACATCAGAGAAGACGAGATCGATCTTGGGGTTCTGAGCAAGCCATGCCATCGCGTCCTGCGCGCGGGCAAAGTGTTTGACCTCATAGCCGAGCTGCTGGAGATATGCGCCGGATACCTCGGCGACGGGCGCATTGTCCTCGACCAGCAAGACCGTCCCTGCCCGTTGGACCGCGTCCTTGTGATCCGGCGGAGCAATGGAAGGGGCCGCCAATTCCGGCGTGCGCGGCAGATAAAGCGTGACCACCGTCCCGCGGCCGACGGTGCTCGCGATGGTGACGGCACCGCCTGCCTGTTTTGCGAAGCTGTGGACCTGGCTCAGTCCAAGACCCGTTCCGTTGCCTACAGCCTTGGTGGTGAAGAACGGCTCGAATACCTGCGGCAAGACTTCGGGCGGAATTCCGCTGCCGGAATCCGCAACGCGGATGGCTACGAACTCGCCGTGCAAGCCTTCCTCGCTCGGCGTGCCCCCGAGCTCGACCGGCTCGGCAGTGATGCGCAGCACGCCGCCGCCCGGCATGGCGTCGCGCGCATTCACCGCCAGATTAAGCAAGGCAAGCTCGAGCTCGTTGGGATCGACCTTGATTGCGCAGCTCCGGCCCGGCAGCTCCACCTCGGTGGTGACGTTGCCGCGCAATGAGCGGTTGAGCAGATCCTTGAGCTCGGGGAGATGCTGGTTGAGATCGATCACGGACGGGGCAAGCGTCTGTCGCCGGGAGAAAGCAAGCAGCTGATGCGTGAGGCTCTCGCCGCGTTTGGTGGCGGTCGCAATCATCTCGAGCAGGCGCACGTGTTTTGGCTCTTTTAGATCGCGCTGCAACCGCTCTACGCTCCCGCTTACGACCATGAGCAGGTTGTTGAAGTCGTGTGCCACTCCTCCGGTCAGCTTGCCTATGGCCTCGAGACGCTGCGCCTGCCGCAACGCGCCTTCGGCGACTTCGCGGCGATCAGCCTCCGCGTGAAGTCGCCGGGTGCGCTGGAGAGCAAGCCCGATGATGAGCAGGAGAAAGCAGGTCGCCGGCAATCCGAAGATCAGATGGCCGCCCATGGTGGTGAGCCATTCCGCCCGGATTGCGGCAGCTTCGATGCCGGCCACCGCGTAGACCGGGAAGCCTTCGAGCTTGAGGAACCCGATCCGCCGCTCGGCAGAGTCGACTTGCGAGTGCGGAATGGTGTAGATCACCCGTTCCCACCCTGCCGCGATCGCCGCGTCGAGACCGCTGCCGCCATCGAGCACGCGTTGACGGTCGTGCAGCTCCGGATAGCGCGCAAGAAACTTGCCGTCCGCTCGAAGCAGCGCGAACACGCCGCCGGGGTTGTGATCGATCAGCGCGTAGAACTCCTCGAAATATTGCGGCAGGATGGCAACCGCGACGATGCCGTTGAAGGAGCCGTCAACGGAAGGACGACGCCGCGACAGCACGAAGAACGGAGTGTCAAATGCGGTGAGCCGCGGCGAGATCACATCGCTGACATAGGTGCCGGCATGACCCGTCACATGCACCTCAAAAAAACTGCGGTCCCGCACATTGAAGTCGGTAGGCACCTGGCTGAACTGACTCGAAGCCAGCGGCTGACCCTTGCGGTCGACAAGAAAAATTGCGCGTAACTGCGGCAATGCGGCTACGATCCGCTGGAGCCGATCGTGCAAACGCGGCTGATCGTTGCGAATGGCCTCATCCGGCATATCGCGCACGATCTCGTCGACTTCGGCGATCGAGCGTTCCACCGTCTGGAACACTTTGAGCGTATGCTCGTGCAGAATATCAAGCGATCGTTCGATGCGCTCATCGGCAATGGCGTATTCGTGCCGGTAGCCGAGCCAGCACGCCCAGGCGAACAGCATGGCGGGCAACACCACGGACGCAATCATCATGAGTTGCAGCAAGCGAACGGCTGATTGACGGGCGGAAAGCATCGGGCGCATCATGTCACGTTTCCACCGTCGTGCCGCACTTAGAGCGGGCCTCCACGAGTTTGGTGCCCGGCGAAGGCTCGGATGGCCGGGCTGAGCCCGGCCATGGCGACCAGGTCAGTCCCATGCAATCCGGCTCTGCTCCGGCCCATCATGTCCTCTGCTTGGGCTTAATTTTGTCCACAACCAGCCTCTATTCACGATTTTGTTGCAGGAATGTGAAGGTATCCCGATGCGGGAACTGCGCTCGCGCGTTCGCATAGCTCTCGGAGCGGTTGGCGCGATCCTCCTGGCAAGTGGCGCGCCGGCGGTGGCGCAGGGCGGCGTCGACCTGCAACTCGTGCTCGCGGTCGATGCTTCCGGCAGCGTCGATCAGTATCGCTTTGAGCTGCAGAAGCGCGGCTACGCGGCCGCCTTTCGGCATCCGCACGTACTAGGCGCGATCCGATCCGGCCCGAACCAGGCCATCGCCGCAACCATGGTGCAATGGACCGGCCCGACGCTTCACGTCCAGGTGATCGCCTGGAGCAGAATCGGCGATGAGCAAACCTCCGCCAGCTTCGCTGCTGCGATCGAAGCTGCGCCGCGTCAACTCTTTGGCGGCGGCACCTCGATCAGCGGGGCGATCGATTATGGCAGCACGCTCTTTGCGGGAAGCGCGTTCCATGCACGGCGGCGCGTGATCGATATCTCCGGGGACGGCTCCAACAACCGGGGCCGCCCGGCAAACCTCGCGCGTGACGACGCTGTCGCCGCCGGCATTGGCATCAATGGGCTGCCGATCCTCGCCCTGGAGCCCGACCTCGATCGCTATTATTACGACAATGTTATCGGTGGGCCTGGCGCCTTCGTCACCACGGCAAGGAGCTACGAAGCCTTCGCTGATGCCATTCTCAAAAAGCTGATCACCGAGATCGCCTCGAATGAACGGTGACCTCCATGCGGCTTAGCAAGCCAAGTCGGCAGGCCGACATTCGAAGTGGGAACCTCGAACGTTGGTGATTGTTAACTCAGCGCGAACGGGGACGGGACGGAGAATTTGCTATGGCTCAGGTCGTCACCCGATGCCGCCTTACCGGGCACTACATGTTCATGGGAATGGATGTCGATCCGAAGACATTTCCTCTCACCGCGGGCCCATTCGCCCGCAAGTTCTGTCCGTTCTGTGCATGTGAGCATTCCTGGTACAAGGAAGATTCCAAATTCCTGCCGGCCACGTCGGTGGCACGCTCGCATATTCAGCAGGCAAGTTGAGAAAGAAAGCTGGGGAGCGCGCGAGCAAACCGCGGGGGGGGCGCACGGCCGTAACAAGCAATAGAAAGACCCCGGCCGCGACGGTCCGGGGTCTTCGGCTGAAGCAGTGCGCGGTCGCGAACGCGGACGTTTTGCTCCAGTCGCTCGCTCAACGCGCCCAGGTGAAATTGGTTCCGATCAAGCTATAATGGGATCAGCTCTGCTCGATCGGGCACGTTGCCCGACGGACGGGCCGGCGGGCGCGTGCCGCAACTCAGTACACAGGCCCAGGCCAATGCTGCGCCGGGCTCCGGCCCGGGGAGAAAAACAGTGGGATCGATCGCCGTCGTCGCCGGCGCGGTTGTGGTGAGCATCCTGCACGCACCCATTGCGGCGGCACAGCCCTATCCTTCAAAGGCGGTGCGGGTGATCACCTCCAACAGCGCAGGCGGCACCAGCGACATCTTCGTGCGCGCTCTCGGCGATGAGCTGCAAAGGAGCTGGTCGCAGCC
>DATBYX010000578.1:0-9393 GCA_036513475.1 Xanthobacteraceae bacterium
CGGATTACGTGAGGCAACCGACCGCCTATTGCGGGCTGGCGCAAGGACGCGGATCGAGCTTGAGCGTCTAGAGGCCCGCGCGCCATTGCCGCCGCGCAACGGTGGCAAGCCGCACGAGCCAGCGCGGTGGCAGCGCTGAGCGATTCGGCTTGCGAGGCTCCCTGGCCCTTCAGGGCCAGGGAGCCGTTCTGCCTGCGAGCTACCCGCGATAGTCGGTGAGGCTCACGCCGACATACTGCGTAACGCCGTGACGGTTCAGTAGCAAGAGTGCGTTCTTCTTCGACGAAGCCGCAATCTCCTTCAGTTTCCCTGTCGCTTCCTCCGGTGTATTGACAGGGTGCTGGTTCACCGCGACCAAAACGTCACCACCGCTTAGCCCCGCATCATCGGCCGGGCTGCCGCTATCGACCCGCTCGACGACCACACCATGCACATCTTTGCCAAGTTGCAGGTTGCGCCGAAGCTCGCTCGTCAGCTGAGAGAAGTGCATGCCTAATGCCTCCGCCCGCGCCGGTTGCTCCTCCTCTGCGGCGGCGACCCGATCGTTATCCGCGAGCTCTCCAACGGTCGTCTGCAACTGGATCATCTGGCCGTTTCGCCACACCGTCATTGCCGCGTGGCTGTCAGGAGCGGCCGCTGCAACCAGTCGCGGCAGGTCGCGCAGGTGAGCGACGTTCTCCCCATTAAAGGACAAAATGACGTCGCCCTGCTTAAGGCCGGCTTTCGCGCCAGGGCTGTCCGGTGTAACGACGGCCACGAGAGCGCCCTGCTCGCTGTGCAAGCCGAGGCTCGCCGCGATCGGCGGTGTCACCTCTTGAATCTGTACTCCAAGCCAGCCGCGGCTGATCTTGCCGTGCTCCTTGAGTTGGATCGCGACTGCCTTCGTAACGTTGGACGGTACGGCAAAGCCAATGCCGACGCTTCCCCCGTTTGGGGAATAGATCGCAGTGTTGACGCCAATCACTTCGCCTTCGAGATTGAAGGTTGGCCCGCCGGAATTGCCGCGATTGATCGGCGCGTCGATCTGCAGAAAGTCGTCGAACGGACCCGAGTGGATATCGCGCCCACGGGCTGAAATAATCCCGGTGGTCACCGTCCCGCCAAGGCCGAACGGGTTTCCGACCGCCATTACCCAATCGCCGACTTGAGCCGCGCTGCTGTCGCCGAAGGTTACGTAGGGCAGCGGCTTGTCCGATGTGATCTTCAGAACTGCGATGTCAGTCTTAGGGTCCCGGCCGACGATCTTCGCCGTGTATTTGCTATTGTCCGGGAGAGTTACTTCCACTTTGCCGGCGTCACCGACTACGTGACTATTGGTCACCACGTAACCGGTCGGATCAATAATGAAGCCGGAACCGAGTGCAATACGCTGGGCGCGGCTTCCCGGAGCTTGTGGAAACATGTGCCGCTGGCCGCCCGGCCCTTGTTGCTCGAAAAAGCGGCGTAGAAACTGGTCAAACGGCGAGTTGGGAAATCCAGGGGCGGGGGCCAATTCCGGCTCTTCAGCTGCCGAGTCCGCATCGGCACTGCGCGACACCGATATATTTACAACCGCGGGCGAGACCTTCTTGACCAGTGGCGCAAGGCTCTGGTGCTGGATCAGTGCAATCGGCGACGTCATCGTCGGAGGCGTCGTTTGCGTTGCTTGCGGCGGGCTCCCCGCAGCGGGCGGGTCTTCGGCCCAGACGAAGGGCGATAGAGCAAGGGTGGCCCCAAGGCCGAAACCGATCGCCGCTAAGCGCTTTCGGTTCCGCCAGGGGGAGCTGGCGCGCTCACTCTCAAATTCTCTCATTTGTTTCTCCTCCAAGACGAAGCTTGTGCCGCCGAAGCGCTGCCGAGCTAAAGCGGATCGCGGTACAATTGATGCCACGAGCTAACAGACGGCTTTCACGCGGATTAATTCGGCGTAACTTTGGTGCGGCAAGCAGCCTATACGCCTCGAGCGAAGCGATCACGCTCAACCCGTGCGTAACTGCATTCAGGCCGGTTTGCGGCCTTTACCGCTCTGTATCCCAAGGCTACGGCGGGGTTCGGCGTGCTAACGCCAGGCTGCGAGAGGTGGCCGCAAGTAAAGGGTGACGCCCGCTGCTAGACGAGAGGCGCCTCTCACCTCCGGCGGGTCTACGGTTCTTGGCATCGGCGGGCAGATGGCATTGAAATCCGCGGCCGACGGTGCGATTACCATCATCGCGCAGATCTTCAACCCACTAACTATTTCCGGAATAGCTGAGGCGCGTTGTTCGGTCCCCTCGGTCTCATGCTGCTGCGGGCAAGCCCCGCTCTAGCAAGGTCGCAAGACGACGCGCGAAAGCCGGAGGGTCGGGCAGCTGCTCACCTTCTACGATCCGCGCTTGGTCGAGAAAAAGCCAAGCAAATTCAGAAAGCTGCTCCGAAGCACCGGCTTCGCCGACAGTCGCGGCAAGCCGCTCGATGAGCCGATGACGCGGATTCAGCTCAAGGATCCGTTTGGACATGGTGTCAAGCTGGCGGTGCTGTTTCAACAGCCGCTCGAGATGCATATCCATGTCGCCTTCGTCTGCAACAAGGCAGACAGCGCTGTCGGTTAGACGATCGGAGCTGCGGACGTCCTTCACCGCGTCGCCCAGCGCGAGCTTGAAAATCGCAATCAAACTGGCGAGCTTGGCGGACGGCTCGGGCCTTTCGTCTTTGCTGTCATCCGGCGGTGTGATTCTATTGAGATCAGCTCCACCGCGCGTCGCCGATTTGAACGGTTTGTCTTTATAAGAGCCGATCGCCGGCACCCAGAACTCGTCGATCGGGTCCGTCATAAGCAACACCTCCACGCCACGCGCGCGAAAGCCTTCGAGCTGCGGGCTCCGCGTGGTCACGTCGAAATTGTCGCCCATGATCGTGTAGATCGCCTCTTGTCCCGGCCGCATTGTCGCGACGTAGTCGTCCAGCGAGACCAAACCGTCGCGTGCCGTCGAGCGGAAACGTACCAACCCCAGCAACTCGTCGCGGTGCTCGCGATCCTCGTAGAGACCCTCCTTCAAGACCGCTCCAAAGTTATCCCAGAATTTGGAATATTCTTCCGGCACCTCGGTCGCTTTCTTCCCTAGTTCCGTTAATACTCGCTTGGTCAGCTGCTGCCGGATGCGCGATGCCATCGGGTTCGATTGCAGCATCTCGCGGCTAATGTTGAGCGGGAGGTCCTCGCTGTCGACGACGCCTCGCAGGAAGCGTAAATAAGGCGGCAGCAAATTGGTCCCTTCGTCAGTGATGAACACTCGCCGAACGTAAAGCTTCACCCGGCTTTTTCGCTCTGGATCAAACAAGTCGAACGGCTTCGCCGAGGGCACGAAGAGGAGGCTTGTGTATTCCAGCACCCCCTCCGCCTTGGCATGCAAGGTCAGCCACGGATCGTCGAAGCTGTGCCCTACGTGGTGATAGAACTCATTATACTGTTCTTGAGTAATATCCGATTTCTGGCGAGTCCATAGAGCCGAGGCGGAATTAATGGTCTCTTCCTTGCCCGCATCTCGGAGAGTAATCGGCAACCCGATGTGGTCCGAATAAGTGGTGACGATCCTGCGTAACCGTGCCGGATCGAGATATTCGTCCTCTCCTTCGCGCAAATGAACGACGATCGCCGTCCCCCGTGTTGCCTCGGGGCAAGGCTCGATCGCGAACTCGCCCTTGCCATCCGAGATCCAACGCCAGCCTTGGCTCTCGCCAGCCTTGCGACTCTTCACCTCCACCGTCTCGGCGACCATGAATGCCGAATAGAAGCCCACGCCGAATTGGCCGATCAGGCCCATATCTTTGCGGGCGTCGCCCGACAACTGATTGACGAAAGCGGCGGTCCCGGACCGAGCGATCGTACCCAGATTTTCAATGAGCTCCTCTCGATTCATGCCGATGCCGTTATCGATGACCGTCAAGGTCTGGGCAGACTTGTCGGGAACGAGGATCACCGAAAAATTGGATTCGCCCTCGGTTAGTTCCGGCTCGGTCAGCGCGGCGTAGCGCAGCCGGTCACAAGCGTCCGAGGCATTCGAAATTAGTTCGCGGAGAAAGATCTCTTTTTCGCTGTAGAGCGAGTGCGCGACAATCTCAAGTAGGCGGCTGACTTCCGCCTGGAAGGCTCTGGTTTCCTGGGTCATGGTCTGCCGTCGCGGGTTGGCTGGAATGCGCCGAGGATATGTGACGGAAGCCTTGCGGGCGCAAGATGCATGTCGCCCGGTGCCCATCCAAGTTGCCGACCGTTCGCCCAGAGTCTGCGCGGAGACGGGCCCGGCCTTCTGCCGCGCTCCGTCGAATGAGACGCTACCCGGAAGCGGGCCGCATGCCCCGCTGCCAACGATCGACCGTCCGCTCTGTGTGCGTGCCGTCGCTGTCCGTCGACCATGCGGTGGTGAATGACGTCGTCGCGCTTGGCCGCCTAAATCCCGGCTCTTTTGTCGCGCGGCGCATAGCGGTGCGCTCTTTACAAACTATCGTAATCGGGATCGGGGTCTCGCTCCACAAGGCGAAATCGAAAAGCGAGGCGACAAAGGACCGAGACCACGGCGTTAAGAACTTCCGAAAGGCTCCAGACACGTCGAGTATGGTAATCGGGTCTTTCCGTCCCGGATCACAATCATTGCGTGTATAGCCTCATGACATGGTATATTTCCCCCAAAGGCGCGGAGAATCGGTTAAATGGGGGCTGGCGCAACCCGAGCTGCTTTTCGTCTCGACGATCGCTTCGCCAGTTTGCTCTTGCTCTCCTGCCGCTCCAGCCCGATACCTTGATGTCCATGGCTATGCTGAGCTCCGCTCCGCGACTCGTCGCGGTCCTCGGACCGACCAACACCGGCAAGACTCACCTCGCCATCGAACGCATGCTCGGCTACCGCAGCGGAGTTATCGGATTTCCCCTACGGCTGCTGGCGAGAGAGATTTATGACAGGATCGTCAAGCTAAGGGGGGCGCGGTCGGTCGCTCTGATCACCGGCGAGGAGAAGATTTCACCGCCCAGCGCGTCCTATTTCGTATGCACCGTTGAATCGATGCCGCTTGATAGGCCAGTCGACTTCCTGGCGGTCGATGAGATCCAGCTCTGTGCCGATCCTGAACGAGGCCACGTGTTCACCGCACGGCTTTTACACGCCCGCGGTCTCCAGGAGACAATGTTCCTAGGCGCAGATACGATAAAACCACTGATGAGGCGGCTCGTGCGCGAAGTCGAGCACGTGAGCCGGCCGCGTTTTTCGACGCTCTCCTACACTGGCTATAAGAAGGTGGCACGGCTGCCGCCGCGCAGCGCCGTCGTAGCATTCACCGTGGCTGATGTATTTTCCCTTGCTGAGGTCATCCGGCGCCAGCGCGGCGGCACTGCGGTTGTTCTCGGGGCGCTAAGCCCCCGCGCACGCAATGCGCAGGTCGGCATGTTTCAGGCCGGCGAGGTCGATTACCTTGTTGCGACGGACGCGATCGGCATGGGGCTCAACATGGATCTCGACCATGTCGCCTTTGCCAGAATCGACAAATTTGATGGCCGAGGCCCCCGCCGACTGAATGCCGCCGAGATCGCACAGATTGCCGGGCGCGCGGGTCGACATATGAGCAACGGAACCTTTGGCACCACCGCGGAGCAGAGTTCGCTTGATCCGCAAATCGTCGAGGCGGTCGAGTCCCACCGCTTTGATCCGCTGACGCGGCTGAATTGGCGCAACACGCGGCTCCGCTTCGAATCGGTTGCTGCATTGCTGAAGAGCCTCGACGAGAGGCCTCCCGTTTCCGGACTGGTTCGGGCGCGTGAGGCTGACGATCACCGCGCTTTGCAGGTACTCGCGCGCAAACCGGAAATTGCAGCGCTGGCCGTTCATCCCGGCGCGGTCCGCCTGCTGTGGGAAGTGTGTCAGATACCTGATTTCCGCAAGATTCTGAGCGACAGCCACACGCGTCTGCTCGGCCAATGCTTCATCCATCTCACCGGCCGCACCCAACAGCTCCCGTCGGCATGGATCGCTGGCCAAATGGCGAATCTCGATAGCGTCGGCGGCGATATCGACGCACTGATGGCGCGCATCGCGCACATCCGCACCTGGACATATATAACTCATCGGAGTGACTGGGTGGCGGATGCGGGCACGTGGCAGAATCGCGCTCGCGGGATTGAAGATAGGCTCTCGGATGCGCTGCACGATCGGATAACGCAGCGCTTTGTCGATCGGCGCTCAGCCTTCCTTGTGCGCCAGCTCGCGGGCGACGGTGAATTGCCATGCGAGGTCTCGGGAGCAGGCGAATTCCACGTGGCGGGGACCTATGTCGGCAGCCTTAACGGGTTGCGCTTTGTACCGGATGCACGCGACGGCGCTGAGGAGGGGATGCTGATCGCAGCGGCAGGGCGCGTATTGCGCCACGAAGTAGCTGCCCGCGCTCATCGCCTCCTAGCAGATCCCGACGACGCCTTTGCCATCGATTCGATCGGCAACTTGATGTGGGGCGGAGCTTCTATTGGTCGTCTCGCAGCCGGAGAGCGGACGCTCGCCCCGCGCGCAGCGCCGATCACCGTGGACTTTGTCGAGGGCGAGCTACGTGAAAGGATACGCCAGCGGCTGCAAGACTTTCTGCGCGCTGAGATCGAACGGCGGTTAGCGCCGCTGTTTGCGGTGCAAGGTTTGTCGCTTGGCAGTAGTGCGCGCGGGCTCGTCTTTCAGCTGGTCGGTGCGCTCGGTCTGTTGCCCACTGCCGAGGTCGGACCGCAGATCAAGGCGCTCGGTCCCCAGGATCGAAGTGCGCTGGGTCGGCAGGGCCTCCGCTTCGGCATTGAGAGCGTCTATTTCGAGCCGCTCCTTCGAGCCGATACCATGCGATTTCGTGCGTTGCTCTGGGCGGTGCGACACAATCGCCCGGTGCCACAGCTACCTGCAAGCCACCGCCTGGGCAAGGTGATAGAAATCGATCCAGCATTGCCTCCCTCGTTCTACGCCACTATCGGGATGCGCTTGTGTGGCAGCCTTGCGATGCGTCCAGATCGACTGGAGAAGCTCGCTGTTGCAGCGCGCCGCCTCGCCCGGCGAGGCCCCGTCGCGATGGGTGAGCTTGCGGCGATCTCTGGCATCAGCCGGCAAGAGTTGGGTCAGCTGCTGGTCGCGCTAGGGTATCGTGCAGTCGCTGAAGTAGGCGGCGAGAGCTTTGTTGCTCGGCCTCGCAGCCGGCGAAAAGGCGGCAATGGCCGTCCGCGATTGCGGGTGGACGAAGGTCACCCGTTCGCCAAGCTACGAGAGCTGACTCTCGCTTGAGCGGCGTCCCCTCACCAAAGCCGTCGAGCCTGCGCCTGGACCAATGGCTTTGGTACGCGCGATTCGTCAAGAGCCGCTCGCGCGCCGCCCGCCTTTGCGCGGCTGGGGTGGTGACGGTCAATGGGCTAGCCGTCAAGAAGGCCCACTACGCAATTCGTGTTGGTGATATAGTTGTCGTGCCCCACGGCGTTCTGGCGCGGACGGTCGTGGTGAAGGCGCTTGGTGAGCGCCGCGGTCCCTCCTCTGAAGCGCAGTCGTTGTACGTTGACGCGGCCGCGCCGGTACGCGTATCGAAGCTCTCTCCGGCGTGGACGCCTTTGCTCGCAGATCACCCCACGAAGGGGCCGACAATCCGGAATAGTCCATGAACTAAAGCGTTCTTAGCATAACCCTTGCGCCGTGGCACAACACCATTCCGCGGCCGGTCCCGAAACTGAAGGGAGCAGGGTGGGGTCAACGGTCAGGGACAGAAGCTGATGGCGGGACATCCCTCTGCAGTTCTTAGGCGCGAAAAATGCTGAGATCCTGTTCCGATCCTCGCCTTGAGGTCTTTTCTGGTGCGGGGGTGGTTATTACCGGTGGTATGGGTTTTATCGGTTCCGCGCTGGCACGCCGCCTCCTCGGGCTGGGCGCGAGGGTGCTTATAATCGACAGCATGATCCCCGAATATGGTGGCAATCCGGCGAATATTATCGATATCTGCGATCGGGTGGAGGTCAATATAGCCGATATCCGCGGTGGCTACATTATGGGGCACCTCCTCAAAGGTCGGGATTTCCTGTTCAACCTCGCAGCCCAGACTAGCCATTTGGACTCGATGTCGGCCCCTGCGGACGATCTTGCGATCAATTGCACAGCGCAACTCCAACTCTTAGAGGCGTGCCGCGCGGTCAATCCCGGTATAGCCATCGTCCATGCCGGAACACGCCAGATCTACGGGCGACCGCACTATCTGCCGGTCGACGAACGCCATCCCCTGAGGCCAGTGGATGTGAACGGGGTCAATAAAATGGCTGGTGAGGCCTATCATCTGCTGTTTCGGGACGTCTATGGGATCAAGACCCGCTCGCTGCGGTTGACTAACGTCTACGGACCGGGGATGCGCATCAAGGATGCCCGCCAGACTTTCCTCGGCATCTGGTTGCGCCGGGTGATCGAGGGCGAGCCGTTCGAGGTCTGGGGGGGCGAGCAGCGTCGGGACCTCCTCTATGTCGAAGACGCGGCTGAGGCCTTCCTCTTAGCTGCTGTCACAGAGGAGGTTGTGGGATTGGCCCTTAATGTGGGGGGAGACGAACCCTGTAGTTTGATGGACTTGGCCGAGGCCATCGTTGAAGCTAACGGCGGCGGCACATACGAAATCCGCGCATTTCCGCCGGAACGCAAGAGAATTGATATCGGAGATTTTCTGACTGACGACCACCGCTTCCGAATGCTCTCAGGTTGGCATCCGCGCATTTCGCTTGCCGAAGGGCTACGAAGGTCTCTCGATTATTATCGCTGCCGTTTAACAAACTATTTATAGTGCTGCTTAAAACTTGGGTTCCTCCTTTCTCCACATTCCCCAAACCAATCCTCGCGCCGGTTATCTCGCGCAGCAGCCCGAGATAGACGCTGCGGTAAGCCGCGTCTTAGAGGGCGGCAGCTATATCCTCGGCCGAGAGGTCGAGATCTTTGAGGCAGCGTTTGCAGATTTCATCGGTGTCGCTCACGCCGTTGCCTGTGCGAGCGGGACGGATGCAATCGAGCTCGCGTTGCGCGCTTGCGGCATCGGCACTGGTGATCTCGTGTTTACTGTGTCACATACTGCAGTAGCCACCGTTGCGGCTATCGAACGCGCCGGTGCGATCGCAGTGTTCATCGATGTAGAGCCTGGGACATATACGATGGCTCCCTATGAACTCTCGCGGGCCCTGCAGACGCCGCTTTCGGGGCGCCCGGCAGCGGTATTGCCCGTGCACCTCTATGGCCAGCCCGCTGAACTCTGCGCACTCGGTGACATCGCCCGCGCGCACGGCTTGCGTTTGATCGAGGATTGCGCGCAGAGCCATGGAGCGTCCTATCGCGGGCGAGCAACGGGCTCAGTCGGCGATGTTGGGTGTTTCAGCTTCTATCCGACCAAGAACCTCGGTGCAGCCGGCGATGG
>DATBYX010000579.1:0-2800 GCA_036513475.1 Xanthobacteraceae bacterium
GGCGGACGTCTTCTTTGCCAGCGAGAACCTGCGAATGCTGCCGCTTGCCATCGAGCGCGGCCGCGGCACCTACACCAATATCCGCAGAGCCATTCACTACATTCTCAGCACCAATACCAGCGAGATCCTGCTCATGCTCGCAGGCGCGGCCGCGGGTTTCGGCGAGATGCTTTCGCCGATGCAGCTCCTGTGGATCAACCTCATTTCCGATGTGCTGCCCGCGATCGGCCTTGCCATGGAGCCGTCGCAGCCGGATGCCATGGAGCGTGGCCCGACGGACGCCAACGAGCCCATGGTGCGGCGCGATCAGATGGGCCGGCTCGGGACCGAAGCCGGGATTCTGACAGCGAGCGCCTTCGGGGCAGGGATTTTTGGAGCGATGCGGTACGGGATGAGCTCACCCCAGGCGCGTACGATGGCCTTCGGAAGCCTGACGAGCGCACAACTTCTGCACGCGCTCGCCTACCGCTCGTCCAGCCGGAGCGTGTTCGAGCCCGGCGGGCTTTCCGGGAGCCCGCGGCTCCTTGGGATCATCGGCGGCTCGCTTGCGGCGCAGCTCGCGGCCATGCTGGTACCTGGCGTGCGCAGCGCGCTTGGTATCGCGCCGATAGGCCTGCTGGATGCCTTGGCCATGGCTGCAGGCGGGATCGCGCCATTTCTCATCAGCGAGGCGGGACGAGCCAAAGGGACAGCCCTGGTCGCGTTTGAGGGGCTGCATTTCCGCAGGGGGGAGCCGGAGCAAGTTCCAGAGAGGGAGCCAGACCCAGTGAGCCGGGCCACGCAGCCCGCGCCACAGGGCGGTCCCCCAGAGGCTACTCGGCGACCGCTACGAGGAGCATCGGAGGCGGCGCCATGGCCTGCCCACCCGCCGGCATCCGGCTTGCCCCGTGCGTCGCAGCCCGAACGACGGCGGCGACCACCCAGTCGATGAGTTGCGCGGCGAGCTGTTTCGTCGCGAGCGCGACCAGGAGCTTGATAAGGACGGCTGCCAAGCCGATGGTGCCAGTTGGCGGCGAATCACCCCCGTCAGGGCCGCGGGCGAACGTCGGGAGCTGACTCCGCGCGATAGCATGAGCTTGGACCGGCACCAGTTCGACTCCCGGAAACCGGTGGTTTTGGCCGAGAAACGCCAATCCGTGCCTGCACTCGATCGCTACGCTGGCAGCAAGCGGGTTCGTACGCACCCCCAAAACGTCGGGGTGCTGGAGCAGGGCGCGCCGGAGCGCCGCGAAATAAGCCTCCTGCCGCTGTCGCTCCGGGATTTTGATCCGGATACGCGTCGCGGTGCAATGAACCACAAAAGCCCGGCTGGCTGCGTGCATCCTCGTTCCGTCGGCGGTGTGGCGATGCTGATTCGCCACAAATACTACCCGCAGCCGACGAAGCTACTGTGACAGTTCGCAGATCCCGCGCCGCCCGGCATACGGAACCGTAATCCGCGGAAAGATGGAATTAGTTCAGCAGCAGGACAAAATTTCCAGTTTCGTCAGTGTGATGCACCAGCCTTCTCACTCGGCTTGTCGGGAGTCCGCTTCTTTCGTGGCGGCTTCGGCGGCCCGCTTGCCGAGTGCGGCGACTCGCTCAGGCCAGTCATTGCACCCGCGGCCCGATCGAGCACGGCGAGCTGGCGGGCCGCCAGCGCGTAGAAAAAAAGCGAGGATGCCGAGCCAAGCCATTGTCCTTGCAGCAGCTGATAGAGTCCCAGAAGCACAAAACCCGCCGCAATCTCGCTGCGGCCCAGGAGGCGCTGCGCCCCATAGGCGTTCCAGAAATTCTCGCCGGCGCTCCCAGTGACTTGGCCCTGCGTAACTTGAAACAGCGCCAGTCCGGATAACCCCGTTGCAATCGAATCGAGCATCCCGGCATCACCGGGGGATGCTGGCTCCTTTGGCGGCTTCTTCGGCTGGGCCCCCCCGTCGCGCTTGCCGATCTCGAACAAACCCTCTTTGGCCGCCGCCGCGGCGATCGCCTCGGCCGTACCCGAATGGCGAATCCGGACGCTCCCGGTGAGAGGACTGCCGTCGATCTCCTTGATGTCGGTGAGCTTTGAGAGAGCCTCGACAACACGTTGGAAAAAGGCCACGTCGCCGCGCCTCTCCGGGATCCGCAGCCGCAACCGTCCCGGTATCTGATGCTCGATGTAGGCAATTGGCATTACGCGCCCGTTTCCTTCGGCCGAACGGCAGCATAACAGCTTCGGCGCGCGTTTGTGCCGCGCCTACAGCCCCGGCTGGGGGGCTGGCAGTGCCGGCGAAACCAACGCTCGCTCGCGGTCAAAACGGCGCTGGCGCCAAGCGTCGATCGGGCGGTCAATCGACCAATAGAGCACCCAGGAGAGTGCGATCGTTGCCGCCATGATGGTGAAACCGCGGACGTAACCCGCGCCTAATGACACCACGCGGTCGAGGCACCAGATCACCAGGACGTGGCAAATGTAGATCGGGTACGACAGCTCTCCCAAGAGCCGATCGAACGTCCAACTTTTGCTGGCGCGGAACAGGAAAGGAATCGCGGCCACGGCCAGCATGAAAAACCCCACGGACGCGATGCGATTCAGTCCATTCCATCGGTTGATCAGCAGCGCCGCCCCGACGCACGCAACCGCTAGCACGAAGATGCGTGGGAGATGGGGATCGAGGCCACGCCACACGGACGATTGCGAGTACGCAGGCTGCCGCGGCCGTTCCCCAACGACGCTGCGCTCGATCCGGGCTCGGCCGCTGGAGTAGACTCGGTAACCGAGGGCGCCCAGCAAAAATACCGCGAGCTCCGAGGGGAAGAAGCGGTAGGACCACGGATC
>DATBYX010000580.1:0-2801 GCA_036513475.1 Xanthobacteraceae bacterium
CTGCTCCCCTGCCCTCACCCCGCCACCGGGGGCGCGGTGCCTTCCACCTGAACCCGATATCCGGACCGCACGTTGGGCCAATAGTCCCAGATCGCCTTATGATGGGTGCAGCGGTTGTCCCAGAAGGCGATGGAGTGAGGGCGCCATCGGAACCGGAAGACCCATTCGTCGCAGGCGCAATGATCGTAGAGGAATTGAAGGATGCGGTCGCCCTCGGCGCGCGGGAGCTCGTTGATGTGGGACGTGAAATCCGTGTTCACGTAAATCAATCTCTTGCCGCTGACGGGATGGCGCACGATTACCGGGTGCACGGCAACCGGGGTACCCGGCCCGAACACGCGCGTTCCGTCGTGCGTCGCCGTCAACCCTTCGAGATAGCTCTTCATGCGCGACGACAGCGCATCGTATGCGGCATACATGCTGGCGAACATGGTATCGCCGCCGCCGTTCGGGGGGACCGTATGATTGTAGAGCATGCTGCCGAGCGGCGGGATGGCCGCGCAGGACTGATCGCTGTGCCAGTTGTCGCCGGAAATTTTTTTCGAGCTCTCATCGTAGTGGAACTTGCGCACGAACGGATTCTCGGTCGTCTTGCTGATGGTACTCGCGCCGACATGGCGGCCAAGCGGGCCGAAATACGCTGCCGTCCTGATCTGATCATCGAAGCTGATCTTCTGGTCGCGGAAGAAAATGACCAGGTGATCCGTGAAGGCTTGATGCAGCTCGGAGACTTGCTGGTTGGACAACGGTTTTGTCAGGTCGATGTCGCCGATTTCGGCTCCTATATGCGGAGAGCATGGCGTTACACCGATGGCTTGATAGGTCATGGCGTCTCCATCACTCTGCATGCATGTCTCGTCGACAGCATCACTCGGCACTGGCTCCGGAGCGTTGGACTGCCAGCGTCCAATTCGCGATATCCTTGGCCATGAACGCGGCAAGGCCTTCCGGAGTGGAGAAGGCGACGTCGGTTCCGAGCGTCTTGAGTTGGTCGAGATAGTCCGGATCGCTTGCGATCCGGACCGTCTCCGCGTTCAAGTGCTCGATGATTGCGCGAGGCGTGCCCGCGGGGACGAACAACCCCGTCCATGAGCTTACGTCAAAGTCCTGAAGCCCTGATTCCGCGAACGTCAGCAGGTCGGGCGCGGCCGAGGATCGCATCGGCGTAGTCACCGCCAGTGCACGCACCATTCCGCTGCGCGCCACAGGCAATGCATTGGGAATGGTCTCAATCATCATCGATACCCGTCCCGACAACAAGTCGGGCAGAGCGGCGCCCCCGCCCTTATACGGCACATGAACAATATCGATATTTGCGGCAGCTTTCAGCAACTCTCCTGCCAAATGCGACGCGGACCCGACACCGGCCGAGGCGAAGGTGAGCTGCCCCGGTCGGCGGCGGGCATAGTCTATCAGCTCGGTCAGGTTCGCGACGGGAATGGAAGGATGAACGATGAGCACATTCGGGAGCTTGTGCAGCAGCCCCACGGGCGCGAGATCGTGCACCGGGTCGTATTTGAGATTTTTATAGAGCGCCGGTCCGATGGCCAAGGTCCCGTTGGTACCGAAGAGCACGGTGTAACCATCGGGATCGGCGCGGGCCACGGCTTGAGCAGCGATATTGCCGCCGGCGCCAGGCCGGTTCTCGACGACGACGGATTGCCCGAGGCCTTCCGACAGAGCTTTCGCTACGGAACGAGCGAGTACGTCCGAGGAGCCCCCGGCAGCAAACCCTACAAGTAGCCGGATCGGGCCGTTTGGATAATTCTGCGCAGAGACGGGCGAGGCGAAGATGAATAGGCCGCACGCGGCGAAGATCAGCGCACGACGTCCAGGCATCATCCCGCTTCCGCTCCGGTTGCCTGTCAGGCCGCAGCGCTGTGCGGCAAGGGCGCTTGGGCGTCCACAACAAGGCGCAGGGCGGCGCGGAAAACCGCAAGGCCCGCGCCCGGTTTGACCGCTTCAGTCGCAAGATGGCGGCGAAACGCACGCGCCCCGGGAACGCCTCGAAACAATCCGAGCACATGCCGCGTAATGGCACTCAGGCGCGTGCCACGCGCGAGCTCGCGCTCGATGTACGGAATGAGAGCCTCCCCTGCGGTCTGCGGAGTTGCAAGCGGGCTCGGCTCGCCAAACAAGGCATGGTCGACCTCCAACAGCCTCCATGGGTCCTGATAGGCGGAGCGCCCCATCATGATCCCATCGACGCGCGCGAGATGATCGGCTCCCTGGGCAAGATCTGCGATGCCGCCATTAAGCACGACAGGCAGCTCGGGATGCGCAAGCTTGAGACGATAGACGCGATCGTAATCGAGGGGCGGGACCTCCCGGTTCTGGCGTGGAGACAGCCCCGCAAGCCAAGCCTTGCGGGCGTGCACGATGAGTGCCGCTATGCCCGCTTGCTCGAGCGCGCAGGTCAGCGCTTCCAACGCCTCCTCCGGGTTCTGCTCATCAATGCCCAGACGGCATTTGACGGTGACCGGCACCTCGGCCTTGGCGCGCATGGCTGCGACGCACTCGGCAACGAGGAGCGGCTCCGCCATGAGGCAAGCGCCGAAGCGGCCCTCCTGCACCCGATCGGAGGGGCAGCCGACGTTGAGATTGATCTCGTCATAACCGAAGTCGGCGGCAATCTCGGCGCATTGTGCCAGCTCGTGCGGATGCGATCCGCCGAGCTGTAGGGCGAGCGGATGCTCCGCCGGATCATAGGCGAGGAGCCGCGCGCGGTCCCCGTAGAGCACCGCGGCGGTGGTGATCATCTCCGTATAGATGCGCGCCCGCCGCGTGAGCAGGCGATGGAA
>DATBYX010000581.1:0-6652 GCA_036513475.1 Xanthobacteraceae bacterium
TTTGCGGTTCCGTTCGAGCAGAGCCACCAGGCGCTGCAGCTGCGCAATTATCTTGCCGCGCACGGGCTCGACCCGGAGAAGGACGTGACCTATCGCATCGTTCCGCCCACGGAATATGTCTCCAGTTTGCGGGTCGGCAGCATCGATGGATTCTTCGGTGGCGAGCCGGGCGGGCAGCGTGCCGTGTTCGAAGGCGCGGGCTTCATCCACCTCATATCGAAGGAAATCTGGGATGGTCACCCCTGCTGCTCGGTTACCGCCGCCGAAGCCTGGATCAAGCAGAATCCGAACACCTTCATGGCGTTCTATCGCGCAATCATCGCCGCCAGCCTGCACGTGTCGGACAAGAAGAATCGGGCCGGGATGGCGAAGGTCCTGGCACAGCCGCAATATCTCAACGCTCCTGAGATCGTGGTCGATCAGGTGCTCACGGGCCGCTATGCCGACGGGCTTGGAAACATCAAGAGCGATGAGCGACGCGTCGATTACCAGCCGTTTCCGCACTATGCCGCGGCGGTCTGGTTGATGACGCAGCTGCGGCGCTGGAACATGCTTAAGGAGGACGTCGACTATAAGAAGCTCGCCGAGCAGGTGATGCTGGCGACCGAGGCCGCAAAGATCATGCGCGAACTCGGCGCCACCCCGCCAGCGATCGGATTCGGCAAGGAAGTCATTCTCGGCCAGGAGTTCGATTCGAACCGGCCCGAGGAATATCTCAAGTCGGTGCGCCGCAGCTAGGGGCAAGTGGTGCGGATGCCGCGGCGCACTTGGCTCGCATCATTACTGCTCCTCGCTGCATTTGTCGCAGTATGGCATCTGCTGACGTCGAGTGGCTCGGGGGCGCCGAGTGCCATCGATCCCGAATACGCTCGCCTTGCAGGCCAAAGCGCGGGCGCCGGACCGACCGCTGCGATCCCAACGCCGGGGGCGGTGGCGCAGCGCGCCTATGAGCTTCTGGCCAACGCCTTCGATCGCAGTAACCCGAACAATCTCGGTATTGCCTGGCACCTCATGTACTCCATGGGACGCGTCCTGCTCGGCTACGTGCTCGCAGTGATAGTCGCCGTTCCGATGGGGTTCGCGCTGGGCCTAGTGCCGCCGCTCTACCAAATCCTCAACCCGTTCATTCAGGTCCTCCGGCCGATCTCTCCGCTCGCTTGGATGCCACTCGCGCTCTACACGTTTCGCGACAGCAGCGTCTCGACCATCTTCATCATCTTCATTTGCGCCATATGGCCGATGCTGATCAATACGGCGGCAGGAGCCGGCAGTGTCCGCCACGAATGGCTCAACGTCTCTCGCGTGTTCGGGCTTGGGACCTTCGAGCATGTCACCAGGATCGTCCTGCCCGCCAGCGTCCCAATGATCATGACGGGAATGCGCGTCTCGATCGGCATCGCCTGGTTCGTGATTGTCGCCGCAGAAATGGTTGGCGCCCAGAGCGGCATTGGTTATTTCATCTGGAACGAATGGAATAATTTGCAGATCGCGAGCATGATCGTCGCCATCGTGCTGATTGGCCTGGTCGGGCTGGGCCTCGACATCGGGCTGTCCTGGATCGGTCAGCGGTTGAGCTTCAGGGAATGACGCGCAATGGGTTTCCTCAGCGTGCGCGGCGTCTCGATGGCCTTTCCGATCAAGGGTGGCGGAAGCTTTCTGGCAATCGAGGATATCTCGTTTGACGTCGAGCGGAACGAATTCGTCTGCCTCATCGGCCATTCCGGATGCGGCAAAAGCACGTTGCTCAATCTTATCGCCGGCTTGATGCTGCCGACCTCAGGCGACATCGAGTGCCAAGCGGCAAGAATTAGGGGCCCCGGTCCCGACCGCGCGATGGTGTTCCAGAGTCACGCGCTATTGCCGTGGATGACGTGCTTCGAAAACGTTCATCTCGGCGTCAAGCAGGTCTTCGGCCGGAAGCTCACCCGGGCAGAGCTCCACGACAAAACCAAACAGGCCTTGCAGCTCGTTCGCCTCGGCCATGCTCTGCACCATTACCCCTGCGAAATCTCCGGCGGCATGAAGCAGCGGGTAGGGATCGCGCGCGCATTCGCGACAGAGCCGCGTGTGTTGCTGCTCGACGAGCCGTTCGGCGCGCTTGATGCGCTCACCCGCGCTGCCTTGCAGGATGAGCTGGTGCGAATCGTGGATACCATTCGCTCGACCGTGGTGATGGTCACGCATGACATCGATGAGGCAATCCTGTTGAGCGACAGAATACTGATGATGACGAACGGGCCGAAAGCGAGAATAGGCGAGGTGGTACAAATTGCATTGCCGCGCCCGCGCGATCGCATCGAGCTTGCGGAAAACCCGGAATACGCGGTCTACCGCAAGAGGCTTCTGGAATTCTTGTATCGCAAGCAGCGGATCGAACAGCCATGATCAAACCCATGTTCGCCGTCGTAGCTGCATGCGCTCTGGCGACCAGTTCCGTCAGACAGGCTCCGGCTGAAAGTGCGATGGCGCAACAATGGCCGCAGCGAAATGTACGGATGATCGTGGCGTTCGGTCCCGGCGGCGGCGCCGACATTGTGGGCCGCATCATCGCCCAATCCATGCAAGAGAAGCTCGGCCAACCGGTGTTCGTGGAAAATCGGCCGGGGGCGGCAGGTACCCTGGGCAATGAAGCGGTGGCACGCGCAGATAAGGACGGCTACACGCTCGGCGTGATGACCGCAGGCCAAATCATTGCGGCGGTCATGAACAAATCATTGCGCTATGACACCTTGACTGCCTTCGAACCGATTTCGCTGGTCGCGCGCGCTGGCCTGATCATCGTGACGCGTCCCGACTTTCCCACGAACGATGTCAAGGAGTTGGTCGCCGCAGCCAAGGCCCGTCCGGGGAAGATCGCGTTTGCGAGCCCGGGCTTCGGTGCCACGCAGCATTTCACCGGGGAGCTGTTCAAGCAGATCGCCGGGGTCGATATGCTGCACGTGCCGTTCCGTACCTCGCCGGAAGCGATTGCCGCGGTGCTTGGCGGACAGGTCGACGTGCTGTTCGATACCATTTCTGCGGTGCTCGGGCAGGTGTCGTCCGGGCAGCTCAAGGCGCTTGCGGTCACGGGCAAGGACCGGTTTCCAGCGGTTCCAAATGTCCCGGCAGCGATCGAATCCGGCGCCCTTCCCGGCTACGACGTCACGACCTGGTATGGCCTGTTCGCTCCAAGTGGCACGCCGGCCATCGTGATCGCCAAGCTCAACCAGACCGTAAATGCAATCCTCGCCGAGGCGGACACGCAGGAGCGATTGACCAAGGCCGGGGTGGTCGTACAGGGCTCCAGCCCAGAGGCGTTCGGTCAGCACATGGCGGCAGAGTTTAGCCGCTGGAACGCTGTGCGCGAAAAGGCGGGCATCCCGCAGCAGTGAGGGCTATGTAGGTTATCATGAAGTTCGGCATCTTCGATTACATCGACGACCGGGGCGAACCGCTGCACAAGACGTATGACGACCGTCTCGCCTTGCTGCAGGCCGCCGAGGCTGCCGGGTTCTACGGCTATCATCTGACTGAGCATCATGCGACGCCGCTCTCCATGACGCCGTCACCCGGCGTGTTCCTCGCCGCTGCTGCGCGCGAGACACAGCGCATCCGGCTCGGCACGCTGCTCTATCTTCTCCCGCTCTACCATCCGCTGCGGCTGTTCGAGGAGTTGTGCATGCTCGATCATCTCAGCCATGGGCGCCTCGACATCGGCCTCGGGCGCGGTATTTCCCCGATGGAGTTCGAGGCCTATGGGGTGGACTTTGGCCAGTCGGGCAGGGATTTCGATCACGTTTTCAATATCCTCTACCAGGGCTTCACCCGCGACCGCATCGAATATCAGGGCGATCGGTTCGACTTTCACGACGTGCCCGTGGTCATGAAGCCGTTGCAGAGTCCGCACCCGCCGTTCTGGTACGGCTTGCGCGGCGACCATGGTCCGGCCTTCGCAGCCCGCCAGGGCATGCACGGCGTGACCCTCGGGTCGGATGAGAAGGTTGCGAAGATGCTGGCGACCTTCCGTGCCCAGTGGGTCGCGTGCGCGCATGAGCGCAAGCGCCGCGCAGTCTCGGTCGAAAAGCCATTCTGCGGCGTCATGCGCGCGATCTTCGTTGCGGACTCCGATGCGGAAGCCGAGCGCATGGCGCGGCCTGCTTATAAACGCTGGTTCGATGCTCTTGCCTGGTTGTGGGTGGAACGCGGTTCGTTTCCACCGATCTCCATCTCGGCCGATTACGATGCCTCCAAGGCCGCAGGCACCCTGGTCGTGGGCAGTCCCGATACGGTTGGCCGCATCCTGCTCGCGCAGGCGGAGCGGATCGGGCACAATTACCTGGTGCTGCTGCTTGCGTTCGGATCGCTGACCCATCTGCAGGAGATGCATTCGCTCGCGCTGTTTGCGAGCGAGATCATGCCGAAGCTCTCGCCGCTGCATGAGGAAGACGGGCTGCTTGTTCCGCTGCCGACGCCTGCCTAGCGGTCTGCGTGGTAGCCACTGGCTTACCGTAATGCGCGGGCTTGTCTTCGGGCTAGTCCTGCGCCCTGCAGGTGCGGTGAAAATGGTACATGGGCGGTCCTGTCGCGCTGACAAGGCGAGTCAATCTGTGGCATGGTTTAAGCCCGTTCTAAAGCGGGGAGCAGTCCGGACGCTCGCATGCGACCACGATCTCTTCTGATAGCCGCGGTTGCGGCGTTTTGTCTGGACGTAAACTACGCTGTGGCGCAGACGAGCCCGGTCGCAGAGATTGCTGGATATCAGGGCGCCGATCGTCAGCAACGCTTGGCGGAGGGCGCAAAACGCGAGAAGGAGCTAACCCTATACTCGTCCATTCCGCCCGCCGACATTGCCGCCTTGGTCGCGGCCTTTGACAAGAAATATGCCATCAAGGTCAAGGTCTGGCGTTCGGATTCCGAGGGGTTTCTACAGCGGGTCCTGAGCGAGGCCAGGGCGAGACGCTTCGATGTGGATATCATGGCGGGCGCGAGCTCGGCACTCGAGCCGCTCTACCGCGAGAACCTGCTCCAGGAGGTAAAGTCGCCGTATCTCGCCGATGTCGTGCCGGAGGCAATTCCGGCGCATCGGCAGTGGGTCGCCATGTATTTCACGCTATTTGTGCAGGCCTACAACACAAATATCGTGCGCAAGGACTCTCTCCCAAAATCCTACGACGGGTTCGTGCAGCCGCAGTGGAGGGGGAAGCTCGGCATCGAGGCTGACGATTTCGATTGGTTTGCCGAAGTGGTCAAGGATCTTGGCGAACAACGCGGGCTGCAGCTCTTCCGCGATATCGTGGCCGCGAATGGCATCTCTGTGCGCAAGGGGCACAGCCTGATCAACAACCTCATTGCTGCGGGGGAAGTACCGCTCGCTCTTTCCGCTTACGGCTATCTGGCTGAGCAGAGCAAGGGCAAGGGCGCCCCGGTCGATTGGTTCACGCTGCCGCCGGCCGTCGCACGCTCCACCGCTGAAGGACTCTCCCGCAATGCACCCCACCCCCATGCGGCGCTGCTGTTCTACGATTTCCTTCTCTCGGATGCTCAGAAAATCTTTGCTGATCGGCAGTTCCTGCCGGTCCATCTGAATACCGAGCCGCCATACAAAGTCGCGTTCAAGCTCATCGATTCGGCCGCCATGCTCGATCAGTCCCGCAAGTGGCAGGATCTCTTTCAGAAGACGATCGTCGGACCATCGAGATAATCGGCATCACATGCGCTATATCGATGCGTTCAATCATTTCTTTCCCCGCCGCTTCTACGAGTTGATGCTGCAGTCTCCGGCCGGGCAAAAGGATCTGGGCGAACGGATGCGGGGTATTCCCGCCCTCCATGACATCGAGGAACGACTGCGCGTGGTCGATTCGTTTCCCGATTACGCCCAGATCATCTGCCTCGGCATGCCCTCGATCGATCGCCTCACGGGTCCGGAACAGGGGCCGGAATGGGCTCGTCTCGGCAATGACGGGCTTGCAGAGATCGTTGCGAGATACCCCGATCGCTTCCTGGGGTACGCCGCGTCGCTTCCAATGAATGCGCCTGAAGCCGCGGTCAAGGAGGCCGAGCGGGTGCTGGCGAACGGGGCAAACGCCATCCAGCTGCACACCAACGTGGACGGAGCGCCCATCGACCAGGACGCGTTCCTGCCGATCTACGAGGCGATCGAAAAATCCGGCAAGCCGATTCTGCTGCACCCGATCCGAACGCGCGAAATGGCCGACTACCGCACTGAGACCAAATCGAAATACGAAATATGCAGCGTCATCGGCTGGCCGTTCGAAACGGGGGCGGCCCTCGCACGCTTGGTGTTTTCCGGCATCATGGACCGCTTTCCCAAGCTCAAGGTGATCTCGCATCACCTCGGCGGCATCATTCCTTACTTTGAAGGCCGCGTTGCTCACAGCTGGGATCAGCTTGGAGCGCGTACCTCTGACGAGGATTATTCGCTGATCCTGAAGCGGTTGAAGAAGCGGCCATTCGACTATTTCAAGAACTTCTACGGCGATACCGCGCTTGCAGGCGCACGCGCTCCGACGATTTGCGGTATTTCATTCTTCGGACCGGATCACGTCTTGTTTGCCTCCGACTGCCCTTTCGACAAGGAAAAGGGCAGGGGCTATATCCGCTCCACCATCGCGGTTCTGGAATCCCTCGACCTGCCGCAAGCCGACATGGA
>DATBYX010000582.1:0-2637 GCA_036513475.1 Xanthobacteraceae bacterium
CCCCATCCCAGCTCGCGCATGTGCTCGACCATGGGATGCAGGAATGAGATCGACTGCAGCGTCTGGTCGACATCGTAGGCGGGACAGATGCCCTGATACGTGCTCTCGGCGATCGGCTTGTAATGTCCGTTGACCCTGCGCAAGACGTAGAACTCGGTCTCCACTCCGACATTGAAGGTAAATTGTTTTGCTGCGGCGAGAGCGCGCTTGAGCATCACGCGGGAGCAGTTTGCATAGGGCTCGTCGTGGTAATAAAGGTCGCTGGCAAACCAGGCAAAGCGCTTGTCCCACGGCAGGATCATCATGCTCGCGAGATCCGGCACCGCAGCGCATTCGTCCTCCTGCGGCCCCACGAGGCCCATCCCTTCCATTGCTCCGACAGTGAACAGCTCGGAGCCCCCCGCCATCTTCTCAAAGCTTGCGATCGGGATGGTCTTCGCCTTCGCTACTCCATGGACGTCGACATAGGTTGCAAGGCAATATTCGACGCCGCGGCCGATCAGCTCGCGTTTCAACTCAGCAATCAATTTCGCATCGGTCACGAGAAGCTCCTTAGTTCCTGAAGAACGGGGTGAGGTGCGATCAGCGGCGCGACATACGCGGTCTGCTCCCTCTCCCCGTTAGCCGGGGTCCCCGCGACGCTCGCGTCGTGGGGTGGCGTAACGGGGAGAGGGAGCTACCGAGTCTGCGGCACCGTTGTGCCTCAATTTCACTGAAACACGCTCTGGCACGGCAACTGCGTCCCGGCGCCTGCCTCCTTCATTCCGCTGCCGTGCGTTGCTGGATCGATTGCTGCCCGAGGACGCGGTCGAGGATCCAGTTGTCGATCGTGTGCACCAGGGGCTCCAGGCTGGAAAAGCGTCCGGGCCGGCTGAACGGATTGGAGAGACCCTGCAACTGCACTTCCGCGATGCCGTTGTCCTCGCTGATCACGAGGTCGAAGCGCTTGTGATAGTTCGGCACGATCTGCGCAAAGTCCGGCCGTTCCACCGACGCTCTGGGAAAGCAGAAGCCGGCGGAGTATTGCACCACATGCGGGCCGTCAGGAGCCATCTGCTTGAACCACATGCAATCAAGGTCGGCTCCGATAACGCTGCAGGGATAGATCAGGATGTATTGCGCGCCTTCGGCGGCAGGCCCGCGCAAGGTGGCGATGCGGTCGAACGCGACGGCTCCGCCCAGGGTTGCGCGGGAGGCGGCGGTGCGCGATTGCAGCAGGACGTAATTGCCGGGAGCGCCATCAATGGGATTCCACTGCGCCTTCACCCCGCCGATGGTTCCCTGGTGCACCGTGGGCAAATGAAAGTTTTCCAGCGAATTCTCGATGTAGCTCTTCCAGTTGGTCCGGACAGTCAAATCCTTGCGCCTGACCGTGACCATCTTCTCGAATTCATAGGATGCCGTGAACGTATCGATGTCGCCGAGATATTCCCGCAGAGACACGCAGCCGGGGTCCAGATTGACGAAGAGAAAGCCGGACCACGCGTCGAGCCTGACTTGCGTCAACCCGAACTGGGAGGGATCGAAATTGCGCGTCTCCTGCATGCCGTTCGGGGCGCGTAGATCCCCGGCCGTGGAATAGAGCCAGCTGTGGTACGGACACCGGATCGCCTTGCAATTGCCCGTGCCTTCCAACAGCTTTGCGCCGCGATGCCGGCATGAATTGATGAAAGCGCGGATGTGGCCATCCTCGCCGCGGATGATGATCAGCGACACGCCAACCAGGGATGCCGTGAAATAGTCCCCCGCATTCTTCAGGTATTCGGCCCGCCCGATCAGATTCCAGCATTTGAGGAAGATGTTGGACACCTCTCGCTCATAGAACTCATGCGAGGTGTAACAGGCCGGGGGCAGCGTTTCCGCTTCCAGCAGCGGCTTGCGTACCCGGGCATAGGCATCGGGATCGAACAAGTTCATCGTGTCCACTCTTGCTGTGAGACGCCCCAAACTCCGCGTGCCGTTACGCTTTCTTCAATCCATCGATTAAATCTTGTATGCCTTGCTGACAAGCGGGCGGCTGCGCTCAGGTCTCCGACGTCATGCCCGGTCGCAGTCAAGCGGGCGCAGACCGCGTAAACTTGTCTGCGGACCATGACGACCGAGGAAGTTCAATATAATCGGAAAATGCTCTAGGTTGTGCGTGAGTCCGAAGGAGTGCACATGGGCGTTGCGCGGCGATGGGACTTGATGACAAGCCCGGAGATTGCCGATGCCGTCCGCAAGGGCATGGATCTCGCATTGCTGCCGGTCGGAGCCACCGAGCAACACGGGCCGCATCTCGCAACCGGGTGCGATACGATCTCTCCGGAGGAAATCGCGTGGCGTGTGGCCGAACGCACGGGCGTGGTGGTGCTGCCGGCCATCCCCTACGGGATCTCGCTCGGTCACACCAGTCACTGGGCGGGAACGGTTTCGCTGCATCCCCAGACGCTGACCCAGTTGGTGCTGGAGATCGCCCGCTGGGTGCTGGCCTCAGGCTTCAGCAAGCTGATCATGCTCAATGGCAATGGACCCAATGTGCCAGCCCTCGAATGTGCGCGCATCCAGCTCCGCCATGAGTTTCCGCGCTGCCGTTTTCGCGTGCTCTCCCTCTTCGACTGCTCGCAACGGGTGCAGCAGCACTATTTTTCCGACGCA
>DATBYX010000583.1:0-2066 GCA_036513475.1 Xanthobacteraceae bacterium
CCCACATTCCCCGGATGAAGCGGCGACTTTGAGCGCGCCGTCGTCGATTATGGTATAAGAATTCAGTTCCTTATCGCAGGTTGGACGGGGCGGTCGTGGGGGACCCGACGGGTGAAGCGAACGGCGAGGCGCTGAGGCTCGATTTCGACCGCCGCCTGATGCTCGGGTTCCGCGGTTCTGTAATCACCTCCGATGCCGGATTGCTGGCGTATCGCGAACTGGACGACGTGCTCGCTCTGACCACAACCGGTGGCGAGAGACTGGCGGATGCACGCGGCAAGAACCGACAACACCTTTTGGTCGGGTTGCTGCGGCAGTCGGTATTCGGGCGGCTGGCCGGCTACGAGGACGTGAACGACGCCGAGCGGTTGTGCCGCGACCCGGCGATGCGTTGGGTGGTCGGCGGAAGGGCGCCAATGGGTCAGGCTGCCTCGACCAGCCAGATGGGCCGCTTTGAGACCGAGTGGCTGGCTCGACCTGAGAACCTCGCCGCGCTCGCCGATCTGCCGGGCCTGTGGATCGACGCGGTGCATAAGCGGCGACCGCCCAGGGTCATCGTGCTCGACATGGATTCGAGCGAGAGCCCGACCTACGGGGAGCAGGAGAGCAGCGCGTACAACGGCCACTTCGGCTGCACTTGTTATCACCCGCTGTTCGTTTTCAACCAGCTTGGCGATCTGGAGCGGTGTGCCCTGCGCTCGGGCAACGTCCACAGCGCCGACGGTTGGCGCGAGGTTCTGGAGCCGGTGATCGCCCGCTACCGGGACACGGTGAAGCGGCGCTATTTCCGCGGCGACGCGGCCTTCGCCAACCCGGATATCTATGAGTTCCTAGAAGCTGAGGGTGTGGGTTACGTCATCCGGCTGCCGGCCAATCGGATCTTGCAGGAAAAGATCGGGTACCTGCTCAAGCGCCCGGTCGGGCGACCGCCGCATGAGGTGCGTCGCTACTACGCCAGCCTCAGCTATCAAGCGCAGAGCTGGAAGAAACCCCGCCGGGTGGTTGCCAAGATCGAGTGGCATCCCGGCGAGCTTTATCCGCGTGTCGGCTTCATCGTCACCAACCTGGCACGGCCGGCCGAGCGCGTGGTGGCCTTCTACAACCAGCGTGGTACGGCGGAGCAGTGCATCAAGGAAGGCAAGGGCGCAATCAAATGGACGCGGCTGTCATGGCGTTCCTTCGCCGCCAACGCCGTCCGTCTTCAGCTCCACGCACTGGCCTACAACCTCGGCAATTTCTTGCGGACGCTGGCGATGCCGAAGACTGCGGAGCCGTGGTCGCTGACCAGCCTGCGAGAGAAGCTGATCAAGATCGGCGCCAAGGTCATCAGCCACGGCCGCTACGTAACCTTCCAGATGGCCGAGGTCGCGGTGCCAAAGCAGATGTTCCGGGAAATCCTGGCGTTGATCGTCCGGCTGCGGGCGCCGCCGGCACCGGCCTGACCGGCAGATGGGGGTCAGATGCGGCAGACGGCGACGGCAGAGGTGCGCCTTGATGAAGGCAAAGCAACGAGTTCCAGCGCTGCGAGGCGGGCAACCCGACGATTTGGCTTCGAACAGAGGCAGTTGCGATCGAATTTCGTTGCGGCGCGCCTCGATGAGACGGAAAATCGCGCTCAACAATCCGGGAATCTGGGGAATGTCGGCTTATAGCTATATCACAACCGCGTTTCATAATGGGATTGTGTACGGGACATTGATTTTACCGCCGGAACTTACCGGAACTTAATGGAGGAATCGGCACGATTGTTGGCTATGTTGACGGGGTCGAGCAACCGCCTCTAGGGCCGCCGGGCACGTGGTCTCCGGGCGCTCAATACAGCACGACCGCTAAGGTGCCGTTATGTTTTCTATTTACATCTGGATACAATCAAGCCTTAGTACTCACGTCATTTAAAGTATTTGCTGCTGCACCGCCAGCTTTTTCCCCGACGGCGAGACGCCGCCGATTTTTGTTGCGCAGGGAAGCGCCCTCGACGCCGAACGCGATGGCGACCGCCCAGCGATGACCGACCGCGAATGGACCGTCGAGACGCTCAAGATATATGTGGACGCCAAAGATTGCGG
>DATBYX010000584.1:0-7582 GCA_036513475.1 Xanthobacteraceae bacterium
TCGGTCCTCCAGGTGGTTTTTGACAAGGCCATCTATCTGGTGCGCCTGCGCCGGCACCGGCAGGCGCGACGGTACACCTTGCGTATCGATGCGGCTTCCCGGGAAGTTGTGCTCACGATGCCTCCCCGCGGCAGCCTCATGGAGGCAAGAGAATTTGCGCAGAAGCATGGCGCTTGGATAGCGGCACGATTGAAGCGGCTGCCAAAGGCAGCGCCTTTCGCACACGGAGCCGATGTGCCGCTGCGCGGCGCATCACATCGGATCGTGCACCGTCGCGGGGAACGCGGCACGGTTTGGACTGAGAGATCAACCAATGGCGAGCGCCTGCTTTGCGTTGCAGGGGAGTCGGTCCATCTCAATCGCCGGGTCAACGACTTTCTCAAGCGCGAGGCCGTGCGCGACCTGCAAGCAGCGAGCCGGCTCTACGCAGGCGAGCTCGGCGTTACCATCAGACGCATCTCGGTACGTGACCAATCAAGCCGTTGGGGCTCCTGTTCGAGCACGGGCGTGCTGTCCTTTTCTTGGCGCCTCATTCTCGCTCCATCGTTCGTGCTTGACTATCTCGCAGCTCACGAGGTCTGTCACCTCCTCGAGCTCAATCACTCCCCTCGTTTTTGGCGGCTGGTAACGCGTATTTATCCGCAGTACGAGCGCGCCAAGGTGTGGCTGGATATCCATGGTCCGGATCTGCATCGATATGGGCTGCCCGCTGCGCGAACGGCAGATGAAATCTGAGGGTTCTCACCGGCGTTCCGCCAAGCATGCTCCAAGAGATGCTGAATCGGCCGGGTCTCGCGAGCGGTACTCCCGGGCCCCTCTTCCGCTCCTTGCTCAGCTCCACAAAGCGTTACGATGATCTCTCCTCTCCGACTCCTGCGGCGCTGGGTGCGCTTCATGCCGCTGGCGCTGCCTGGCCTGTTGCTTGCGTGCGCCGGGGACCGGGACGCTTCTACGGCAGAGCCGAGCTTTTACCGCAAGCTGACCGAAACGGGCGCGCAACTGGACAGTGCCGCTGCCGCCTCCATGATTTCCGGGTATCGCGCAAACAACGGTCTCACCTCAGTCACCGTCGACCCCGACTTGATGAAATTGGCGCAAACGCAGGCGCAGGCCATGGCGAGCCGGGACAAGCTCGATCATAACGTCGTCCGTAGCTTCAATGAGAGGCTCAGGGGTCAGGGATACCGCGCCAAGGCCGCAGCGGAAAATATCAGCGCCGGTTACTACACCCTCGCGGAAGCCTTCTCAGGCTGGCGGGACTCTCCGCCACATCGAGCAAACATGCTGCTTGCGGGCGCAACCCGCATGGGCATTGCAGCCGTGTATGCGCCCAACTCGAAATACAAGGTTTTTTGGACGCTTATTCTCGCAGCACCCGATGAGCCGCGCGGCTGAACCCGGGATGAGCTCAGCTCGGCTCGGCTCCCGCAAGCAACGCTGCCGCGGTCAGACAGACGAATGCCGCCAATGCGACGGTGAAGAGGCTGGTCCGCATGCCTGCTACCTGGCTAATTTAGCGAGCGTCCCTCATCCCCGGGATTAAAGCCCTGCTTGCGGCCGAATACGCCGGGCCGCCTGTGCTCGAGCACGCGGCGGTAATGCGGGGTCGGCTTACGCTCGCTCGCCCCGACGCGATCGAGCGTCCGCAACGCATCCATCACGTCATCAAATTCGACCGTCTTTCCAGCCCAAGGGGGTAGCGGAGCGCGGGGGCCGCTTCGACGGCACAGGCAGCGGACGCCCACGAGGCGAGGATGGCCCGCTTTTCCGAAAGCGTAAGGTCCGGATCGTTGACAACGTTCATTGGGTGCTCAAACGCCCGTGCCGGATGCAGCAGATCGTTGAGGTCAAGATCGTCGTTTTCAGGATGGGAATTCCGCATGACCATATCCTCCACCGAGCAACATGGAACGGACACTGGCCGTTGCAACACTGGGCCGTTGCCGCCAGTGTCCGGCCGGGTCCGCGGAGGCTCCCGGCGGCGCACGATGTAGGCTCCCCTGATTTCAAGGGGGGCCAGATCTGCCGGCTCGTTTCCCGTAAGTAGCTGAAAATCCTAGACAGCACTGGCCGGAGGCTGTCGCACCGCAACTGCAATGCCCGAGACCGCAAGGCCGAGGCCGATCGCGAAGGGAATGCCGGCCACCCCGGTTGCGGCGGCGAGCAAGCCCGCCACCGCCGGAAAGACGATCTGTCCGACGCGATTACCGGTCATCCGCAGCGTGAGCGCCGTGCCGTAGGCCTGCGGTGGCGCGAGATGCACGACACCCGAGATGGTGAGGGTCGAGGCAATGCCCATGGCAAAGCCCAAAGCGATCAGAATGGCATACATCGCAGGCAGTGATAGCGATAGCGCCAACACCAGAAAGGCGCCGGCACTTGCGAGCATGCTCGCGAGCGTAAGCGGCGCGCGGCCCATGCCGAAAATCAGCCTGGCATAAAAAACCCGCGAGATGAGCGCGGCCATGGAGCGCACGGTCAGCAGAAGCCCGATGTGGTTTGCGTCGATCTGACGTTCTGCGCCCAAGAGAGGCAGATAGATCACCAGGAGATCGAGCGCGGTGATGGTCACCACGCTCGAAACCATGACTGCGGGAAAGCCGCGCATCTTCAAGAGCTCGCTGATGGAAACGAGCTCTGCGCGATCCTGATGCTCCGCCCGCTTGCGTTGGGGCCTGATCAAGAGCGCGAGCATGACGCTCGCGCCGGCGGTAAGCAGGCTCACCGCAAACAACTCGTGTGTGGGCGGGAGCGCCGCTGATCCTCCCATCCAGCCGACCATGAACGGCCCAAATCCCTGGCCGAGGGATGCAGCGACCATGTAATAGCCAAGCACGCTCTCTCGCGTGAGCGGGCCTCCTGCGCGGACCGCAAGCATCTGGTGACCGGCCATGCAGAACATGTGGCCGAAACCCAGGAGCACGCTGAAAGACAGGAGCTGCAAGGCCGAATCCGGCCATGCCCAGAAACCGAGGCACGCGATGCAGATCAGCGCTGACCCGATCCAGCATGCCCGCGCGTCATTGCCGCGATCGATCCATCGCCCCACGTAAAGCGCGGTGAACGCCGGCACAATGGCAAATCCGGTCGCGATCATGCCGAGCGAGAGAACGGGAAGCCCAAGCTCGATGGTGCGGTAAGACGTAGCGATCCGCACGACCAGAACCAGCGTCTGCGCAATGATCACATGCAGAAGAAAAGGGACGAGCAGCCTGTAATCGATGTTCTCCTGTGCGGCGGCGAGCGTGCTCGGCTCCTTTATCATGGACCGCCTGTTTCCCGTCCCGACTCCCATCCAAGCCGCTTGTGGTGCTTTGTTTACCGGCTGGCTTCCCCGACGCAAGGCTAATATTTTGAGCGGGATGTTCGCTCCTCATGTGCTGCCTGACGCGCGCGAGTACGACGCGCTCTACCGTTCCTTCCAATGGAGCATACCCGCACTCTACAACATCGGCGTTGACGTGTGCGACAGTTGGGCAGCGCGCGAGCCGCGCCGGACCGCGCTGCTCAACGTGCGCTCGGATGGCTCCATTGACGAGATCAGCTATGGAGCGTTGCGCGAGACCTCAAACCGTCTCGCCAATGTGCTCGCGGCCCACGGTCTGGGTCGCGGCGACCGGGTAGCAATTCTGCTGCCGCAGATGCCCGCGGTCGCCACCAGCCACATCGCCATTTACAAGCTCGGCGCCATTGCCCTGCCGCTTGCAATGCTGTTCGGGCTCGAAGCCATCTCATTCCGGCTTGCAGATTCCGGTGCGCGCGCTCTGATCACCAATACGCAAGGCTTGGCGAAACTCGCCCCGCTGCGCGAACGCCTGCACGAGCTTGCGCTGGTGTTGTCGTTGGACGGCACCGCCGAGGGCGCGCAGGGTTTCGAGGCCCTGCTGGCGCGCGCCTCCCCCGAGTTCACTCCCGCCGTTACGACGGGCGAAGATCCAGCACTGATGGTCTACACTTCGGGCACGACCGGTCCGCCCAAGGGAGCCCTGCACCCGCATCGCGTGCTGCTGGGCCACCTGCCCGGCATTGAATTTCCGCACGAGTTTCTTCCGCAGCCCGGCGATCGGTTCTGGACGCCCGCCGACTGGGCCTGGGCGGGCGGCCTCCTCAACGTGCTGCTGCCGGGACTGCATTACGGCCTTCCGGTCGTTGCCCATAAGGTTGAAAAGTTCGACCCGCAGGAAGCGTTTGCTCTGATGGCACGCGCAGGCGTGCGTAATGCCTTTATCCCGCCGACCGCGCTCCGCATGATGCGCTCCGCTGGCCAGCCGCCCCCAGAGGTGCGGCTGCGCTCGGTCGGATCCGGGGGCGAGGCATTGGGCGCCGAGACGTACGAATGGGGAAAGTCCGCGCTGGGCCTGACCATCAATGAGTTTTATGGACAGACCGAATGCAACCTGGTGCTCGCCTCCTGTGCGCAAATCGGAGTGTCGCGCCCGGGGACTATCGGTAAGCCGGTGCCTGGTCATTCCGTCGCGATCATCCGTCCGGATGGTTCGCGCTGCGCGCCGGGTGAATCAGGTGAAATCGCGATCAGACGCCCCGATCCGGTGATGTTTCTGGAATACTGGGGGAAGCCGGACGCGACCCGTGATAAGTTCGTTGGTGATTGGATGACGACCGGCGACCAGGGCGTTACCGACTCGGATGGCTACATCCAGTTCATTGGCCGCAATGACGATGTCATCACTTCGTCGGGGTACCGCATCGGGCCGACCGAAATCGAGGATTGTCTCATCAAGCACCCCGCCGTGGCGCTCGCCGCCGTGGTGGGCAAGCCCGATGCGTTGCGTACCGAGATCGTCAAGGCTTTCATTGTGCCCAAGGCAGGACATGCACCCTCGGCCGCGCTTGCCGCCGAGATTCAGGCATTCGTCAAGACGCGGCTCTCCGCGCACGAATACCCGCGCGAAGTTGCATTCATTGATCAGATGCCCATGACAACCACGGGGAAGGTCATCCGGCGGTTGTTGCGCAAGCAGGCTTAAGGGCCCCTATCTCTCGCTTGCCGGATGGTTTCGATACCACTGCTCGGCGCCTGGGTGCAGCGGAACGTCCATCGGTGTGGCATCGGTTTCCCGCCCCATCTCCGTTTCCTGAGTGCCCGGCTCCCAAGGCACCTCAGTCGTGCGTGCGGCCAACGCACCGCAGATGTCATAGGCAACCTGCTCTGGAAGCGACGCTGACGCGTAAATGGGCCAGCCGCTGAAATCGAGGGTATCCATGTCGTGGCTCAAGCCTGAAAAGCGCGATTTTGGCAGCGAGACCCGGCGCCATCCAAGCCGCTGCAAGTGCTCGAATTCCGCCGTATCGAGCTCAATCGGCACAAGGCCGCAAGACAAAGCTGCGTCCAGCCAGGTTTTGATGCCCTCATCGAAGACGGCATCGATCTCGCCACGCCGCAGGGGCTCCATGCGGCGAACGTCGAAGGGTGAGCCACAGACGACGAGCCGCCCGCCCCAGCTTTCAATGTCCTTGAGGACAAAGCCGTGGAGCGAGAGAGCCTGGTCGATCAAGACCAGGGTTGAATGGGTGGGATCCTCGCGAACCGAGACGCGCAGAGGATATTTTTTCGCCTTGATGTCTGCGAGCGAACGGATCCCGGTTTTCGGGTGGACCATGAACACGAACCGATCCCAGCTCGGATACATGGCCAGGATGCGCACCGGCAGAGCCGTCCTGAAGAGTCCGACGCCGCGATAGGCCTGGGTGAGCAGCGCCGAGGGATTGAGGAATGCGGCTTCAATACCTCCGCTGGCGACTTCCTCAGCGAGGACGGCCGAACCGGTGGCCAGTCTCAACCATGGTCGAAACTGATCGCCGGAGCCGCTGCCGACGGTGATGACCATGTCGCGATTGCCGCCATAGGGCGTTCTGGGATTCCCGGCGATGTGCAGTCCAATTTCCCAAAGGGTCTTGGCGCGAACAAAGTTCGCACCTCTCGGCAGCGATTCCATCAGCAGGCGCTCCAGCAGAAAATCACACGAAGCGGGTGTTCTATCTGCTTATTACCGCCGGGCGAAGTCCCGGGTGGCCTTGGACATAAACGTAGATGCCGAATTCAAAGCTGCCCATCCAGCGCGCGAACAGCACCTGGGAGCCAAACGCGAGTAACGCGCTTACGACCCGGATCAGAAACACCGTGCCGGCCAGGCGCTGCGCCAATAGGTGCTCGGCATCGAGCACGAACGTCTTCAGCTGGGACCAGCAATCCCGGAACGAGAACCCTGCCCGCAAACGGGGTGCTTGTTCGGGACCGGTCAGTGCAACGCGCGCCTCCGCAGGCCCGCGGCCGTGTTTCCGGCCGAGAAGCGAGCAGAGCCGTAGCAAGGAACCGTTAACATTCGGTTGGGCGGCTGCCCTTACCGCTCCACGGTACCCACATAGGCCGCGACCACACGCGGATCGCGCAGAACCTGGGTGGACGGGCCTTCGGCCAAGGTGCGGCCATAGTCAAGCACATGAATGCGGTCGGCCAGATCGGCCACCATCTGCAAATCGTGCTCGATCCAGATCATCGTCACCCCGAGTTGATGCTTGATGCGCAGGATGAATCGCGCCAGATCCTCACGCTCGTCCCGATTGAGCCCGGCCGATGGCTCGTCCAGCATCAGCAGCGCGGGCTCCAGCGCGAGCGCGCGAGCAAACCCGACCAGCTTCTGAATGCCGAAAGGAAGCCCCGCAACCGGCGCGTGGCGAAAGCGCTCGAGCTCGACCAGCTCGATGATGTGCTCGACGGCTTCGCGATTGCGCACCTCTTCGCGCTGCACGGAAGGCAAGAACAGCATTTCGGACAGCGGGTTGCTGCGTATCCGGGTGTGTCGACCCGTCATAAGATTGTCGAGCACTGACATTTGTGGGAAGAGCTCGCCATGCTGGAAGGTCCGGGCAAAGCCGATCCGCGCGATCTCGTGTGGCTCGCGTCCAACGACATTTGTGCCGCGGAAACGGATATTGCCCTCACCCCGATAGATTCCATTCATGCAATTGACGACGCTGGTCTTGCCGGCGCCATTCGGTCCGATCAGCGCGAACAATTCACCTCTTTGAATGCTGAACGAGACCTGGTCGAGCACGGTGAGGCCGCCGAAGCGCAACGACAGGCGCTCAACCTCGACCTCAGCCATACCATCTCCGCCGCCGGCGATATTGCTTGATCTCCCGATAACTGCGACGTTCCCCGCTCTCGCGGCCGAGATAGAATTCCTGAATGTCGGGGTGCGCGCGCAACCGCTCTGCCGTGCCGTCGAGGACGATATGTCCGTTCTCCATGACATAACCGTAGTCGGCAATCTCCAGCGCGACGGGGGCGCTCTGCTCTACGATCAGGATCGTGAGGCCGAGCTCGCGGCGGATTTCGCCCAGCCGCCGCAACAATTCGCTTACCACCACCGGGGCCAATCCGAGCGAAAGCTCATCGACCAGCAACAATTCCGGCGCACACATGATGGCGCTGGCCAAGGCCAGCATCTGGCGCTCGCCGCCGGAGAGGAGCCCACCGATGCGTTGCCTGAGATCTCGCAGCTGGGGAAAGAACTGGTAGACCAGTGTCTCGCGCCGGCGCTGCTCGGCGGCGGTAACC
>DATBYX010000585.1:0-2219 GCA_036513475.1 Xanthobacteraceae bacterium
ATGGCGCGCAGCTTATCCGGCCATTCCTTCATCGCCTTGCCCGTGGCCATGCCAAGCTGCGAGGGGATGAGGGGCAAGTCCTTTGGACCGATGAGTACGCGGTATTTGCTCTCCCCGCCGCGGGTGCGGAACAAGATGATAGGAATGGAGGTCACGTCCACCACGCCATTTTCCAAAGCGGTGAGCGCGCCGCTCAGGCTCCCGAGCGCCGTCATCTGCACGTCGCCGTGCTTGAGCCCCGTCTGCTCCATGACCAGGACACCCATCATTTCGCCCAGCGATTTCGGATTGCTGATGCCGAACTTCTTGCCCTTGAGGTCGGCCGGGGTCTTCAGCGGGGAATTGGGCATCACGATCATCACCAGGTCAGCGAGCGAGCGCCCGGTGATGCTGATGATCTTGACGTCCTGGCCCTGCTCGGCCGCCGCAATAACCGGCGCAGCGGTGACGTCGCCGTACCCCAGGTCACTGGCAATGGCATTGCGCACCGAGCTACCGCCGCCCGCGCCGGAGATGATCCCGGTGATATCGAGACTGCGAGCAGTAAAGAACCCCTTCTCCAGGGCTATGCCGTATGGCGCGCCGGAGGGATCGTTCTTGTACTGGGTCACGAGGAGGTCGGACGCGTTGGCCGGCGCTGCCGCAGCAAGGCCAAGTGCCGCGGTGAGGATGATGCTCCTGACGCTCATTTCGTCTGCTCCCTGAGATGATTGTGGGTGGCCTTCCGCTGTCCTCCCCCGCGTGCCTGCCCGGCGGGCGAAGCCTACCTCGCGAACGGCCTCGCGCCTATTGGAACATTGCCGCAGGAGGCACCGGGAATCCACTCGTGACCGGCGCCACGCACGGAGTGCTCCCCTCCCGTGTGACCAGCATGTGAACAGGGCGACCGCATTTGGCTCCGACGACCATCAGCTCTCCTGCGGCTGCTCAACCGTTCTGATCTCGACCTCCGAGGTGAGCGTGCGGTGCACCGGACACTTGTCCGCAATCTGCAGAAGCCGCTTGCGCTCCTCTTGGGTGAGGTCGCCTGTGAGCGTGATCGCGCGGTCGATACGATCCAGCATTCCCTCCTGCGTCTCGCAGTTTTCGCAGTCTGCGGCATGGATCCGGGAGTGATCGAGCCGTACCGTCACCCTTTCCAATCGCAAAGCTTTGCGCTCGGCATAAAGGCGCAGCGTCATCGACGTGCAGGCACCGAGCCCCGCGAGAAGGAGCCCATAGGGATTGAGACCACTGTCGAGGCCACCAGCTTCGACCGGCTCGTCGGCCAGAATCCGGTGCCTGCCCGCTGTAATCTCCTGCTGGAAACGTCCCATCCGAGTCTCCCGCACTGTGACGCCTGAGTCCGTCGGCGTTTCAGACGCGATCTCGGACACGTCGAGATACCGCTCGGCCCACGCATGAATCACGTTGGCGACGTAGGATGCATCGCTGCGTCGGCTCAACAGGTGATCGGCTCCCGCCAGCGAGACGAAGCTCTTTGGATGCTTCGCAGCGGCGAAGATGAAGCTTGCATTTTCGATCCCCACTATCTCGTCGGTCGGGGAGTGGAAGACGAGCAAGGCCTTGTGCAATTTGCCGATCCGCTCCCCGAGGCGTTGCTGCCTGACATCGTCGAGGAAGCTGCGACTGATCCGAAACGGGCGACCGGCAAGCGTAACTTCGATCTCCCGGGCGGTGCCGATGTCTGCTGCTGCATCATCCTTGAACAACCCGATGACATGCGCGGGATCGGCAGGCGCATTGATGGTCACCACGGCCCGGACCTCCTCCAGATCACCGGCAGCCGCAAGCACAGCAGCGCCGCCGAGACTGTGCCCTATCAGGATTGCGGGTGCGCGCCAGCGAGCGCGAAGCGCGGCAGCGGCAGCAATCAAATCCGCTACGTTTGACGAAAAGGTAGTGTTGGCAAATTCGCCTTCGCTCGAGCCCAGTCCGGTGAAATCAAAGCGCAGCACGGCGATGCCAAGCGCAGTGAGCGCTTCGGCAATGCGCTTGGCTGCACGGATGTCCTTGCCGCATGTAAAGCAATGCGCGAACAGCGCATAAGCACGCGGCTGCTCGATCGGGCGGTCGAGCAGTGCGGCCAATCGCTCGCCTTGGGCATTGGAGAAGTCAAATCGTTCAGACGGCATGCTGGCTCCTGTGTCTCGCAGCGGAGGGATCGAGGCAGACATCCCATCCGACCATGATGAACATTGCAACGCTCGGCACGGCGA
>DATBYX010000586.1:0-2716 GCA_036513475.1 Xanthobacteraceae bacterium
GAGGCACGTGTCGCTGCCATGCCCCCGAGCGATGCGTCAGCCCCAGGGTCAATTGGGAAGAATAGGCCGGTGTCACGCAAATGCTCATTGAGCTGCTTGCGGGTAACCCCGGCCTCGACCGTAGCATCGAGATCTTCGGCGCTGACGCGCAGGATCCGTTTCATCTGCGACAGGTCGAGACAAATGCCGCCGGCAAGGGCGGCGACGTGCCCCTCCAGCGAGGTCCCTGCACCGAAGGCGACGACCGGTGTGCGATATTCGGCGCAGAGGCTGACAATTGCCGAGACCTCTTCGGTATCGCGAGCAAAGGCGACCGCGTCCGGAGCATGCGGCGCATGATAGGACTCATCCTTGCCGTGCTGTGCGCAGATCGCTGCTGAGGTGGAGAGACGATCGCCGAGCAGCCGGCGCAGCGAGGCCAGCAGAGACTGGTCGATAGGCTCGCGATGAAGCGTAGGTGCGGGCATAGCGGCGGCCAAGAGATCAAAGCCTTTATGGGATCTAAAGCATTACTCCTGGCGTGGAGCTGCGGCAATCGGATTAGTCCCGGCCAGGCTGATAAGCAAGGGCATCGCAGGCTCCTCGTCGAGCAAGACGGCCAAAACGTCGGCCGCGGCCTTGGCGGTTCTCGGTCAGCTGAGGCTCAGCATTGAGCAAGCTCGGCAGAACCACTACGTTTGCTGCAGGCACAGTTGGAGATTGACGATGGCTCTGAGAGCGGTCACGCTCGACGACAAGTACAGCCTTGAAAAGGGCCGGATTTACTTAACAGGTACTCAGGCATTAGTGCGCTTGCCAATGATGCAGCGGCAGCGCGATGTTCTTGCTGGGCTCAATACGGGGTGCTTCATTTCTGGTTACCGCGGCTCACCCTTGGGTGGCTTCGATCAGGCTCTGTGGGGCGCCCGCCGCTTTCTCGAGCGGAGCCACATCCACTTTCAGCCGGCGATCAACGAGGAACTCGGAGCAACGGCAATTTGGGGAAGCCAGCAGATCAATCTGTTTCCTGGCTCCAAATACGACGGCGTATTTGCCTTGTGGTACGCCAAGGGACCTGGGGTCGACCGCAGCGGCGACGCACTGAAGCACGGCAACGCCGCCGGATCGGCGCTGCATGGCGGAGTACTGCTGCTCGCGGGTGATGATCACACCTGCAAATCCTCAACCCTGCCGCACCAGTCCGAATATGCCTTCATGGATGCGTGCATCCCGGTGTTGAACCCGTCCGGAGTACAGGAGCTGCTCGATCTCGGACTCTATGGCTGGGCGATGTCGCGCTATTCGGGTTGCTGGATAGCTTTCAAGACCATTGCCGAGACCGTCGACAGCTCCGCTTCGGTCGAAGTCGGCCCGGAGCGGTTCGAGATCGTACAGCCCGACGATTTTGAGATGCCGCCAGGGGGGCTCAATATCCGCTGGCCGGATCAACCGCTCGACCAGGAATATCGACTGCACCGATACAAGCTCTACGCGGCACTCGCCTTTGCTCGCGCAAACCGCCTCGACCGTATGGTCATCGACAGCCCGCGGCCGCGTTTCGGCATTGTGACCACCGGCAAATCCTATCTCGACGTGCGCCAAGCCCTCGACGATCTCGGGATCGACGACGCGCATGCCGCGGACCTCGGTATACGCGTGTACAAAGTCGCGATGTCCTGGCCCCTCGAACGCGAGGGGATCCGGCGCTTTGCCGAGGGACTTGAAGAGATTCTCGTCGTGGAGGAAAAGCGCGCAACCATCGAGAACCAATTCAAAGAGCAACTCTACAATTGGCGCGAGGACGTGCGCCCTAGAGTCGTCGGCAAGTTTGATGAGAATCGCAATTGGATTTTGCCGTCGAACGGCGAGCTAACACCAGCCCAGATAGCGCGGGTTATTGCCGACCGCATCGCCCGCTTTCACACCTCGCCCCAGATTGCCGAGCGCGTCGCTTTCCTGGATGCCAAGGAACGTCAGCTCGGCAGCAACGTGGTGCCATTCTCCCGGACGCCCTATTTTTGCTCGGGCTGCCCGCACAATACCTCGACAAAGGTCCCGGACGGCAGCCGTGCGCTCGCCGGCATCGGCTGCCATTACCTGGCCCAGTTTATGGATCGGTCAACCGCGACCTTCACGCAGATGGGCGGCGAAGGCGCGCCATGGATCGGTCAGGCGCCATTTACCGAAACCCCACATGTTTTCGCCAATCTTGGCGACGGCACCTACACCCATTCGGGCGTGTTGGCGGTCCGTGCGGCGGTCGCCGCCAAGGTCAACATAACCTATAAACTGCTGTTTAACGATGCCGTCGCGATGACCGGCGGCCAACCGATTGATGGTGGATTGACTGTGCCGACGCTTACTCGGCAGCTCGCCGCGGAAGGGGTCGGGCGCATAATTGTGGTGACTGACGAACCCGATAAATATGCTGTTGACGCGGGTTTTGCTCCTCAAACGACAGTGCGCCACCGCGACGGCCTCGACGCGGCCCAGCGCGAGCTACGGGAAATCGCAGGGGTTACCGCAATCGTCTACGATCAAACTTGTGCCGCCGAGAAGCGCCGCCGTCGGCGCCGCGGGCGGTTTCCCGATCCCGCCAAGCGCGTTGTGATCAACGACCTCGTCTGCGAGGGCTGCGGCGATTGCTCGCGAACGTCGAATTGCCTTTCGGTGGTACCGATCGAGACTGAGTTTGGGCGCAAGCGGGCTATCGATCAGTCGAGCTGTAACAAGGATT
>DATBYX010000587.1:0-2712 GCA_036513475.1 Xanthobacteraceae bacterium
GCACAAAGTCGCTGCGCGACAGCCCGCTGAGGCGGGTGCTTGAGCCAATAGGCCGGTAGCCAGATGAGAGAATGAGGATAGCGGGGGACGCGGCCGCGTCCTGAGATTGAGGTCCCTGCAACCTCACTCAGGAGTTCTCTCATGTCCTGGCCCATGGTCAGCCCGCTGCGTCAACGCATGATCGACGACATCCGTGCGCGCAAACTCGGGCGTCATTCGCTGCGCAGCCATATCCGCAGTTGCAAGCGCTTCGCCGCTTTCCTCAAACGCTCGCCGGAGACGGCGACAGCCGACGACGTGCGCCGGTTCCAGCTGACCCTCATCGAAGAAGAAGGGCTCACCATTTGCAATCGCAACCGCGTCATGACGGGGGTGAAGTTCCTGTTGCGCGTGACGATGCGACGGCACGATCTTGCCGCCGAGATCTATCACCTCAAGGAGCCGCAAAAGGTGCCGGTGGTACTGAGCCCCGACGAGGTAAAGCGAATTCTATTGATGGCGCCGAGCCTCAAGGCGCGAACCATGCTGACGATCAGCTATGGCTGCGGCTTGCGGGCGGGAGAAGTGACGCGATTGACGGTCGGTGACATCGACAGCGCGCAGAACATCATCCGCGTCGTGCAAGGCAAAGGCCACAAGGATCGCAACGTCATGCTGCCGCCGGATGTGCTCGCGCTATTGAGAGAGTGGTGGCGCGAGCGATCGGCGTGGGACGCCGCCGGGATGCCGCCGGCAGAGCGCTGGATTTTCCCCGGATATGGCCGCCGCAAGCCGATCACGCCACGTCAGTTCAACCGTCTGTTTCGAGAGGCCGTCAACGCAGCCGGTATCCGCAAGCCAGGGCTGACCTTGCATTCGCTGCGTCACAGCTTCGCGACGCACCTGCTCGAACGCGGTACCGACATTCGAATTATCCAAGCTTTGCTCGGACACGACAAACTTGAGACGACGGCACGTTACACGCGCGTGGCCACCGGCATGATCTCGGCCGTCGAGAGCCCGCTCACGCAACTGTCGCAGCCGCGCCGGAAAATGCGGAACCGTAAGGATAAGTCGAATGAGGGACCGCCGGCGTAACGCCGTCGGATGGCCCGGCCATCACTGGAGGTCGCGGACATCTTCCGCGACCACGGCTCCGCTTGGCGTTTGGCTAACGCGGGGCATGTAAGCTTCGACCAGATGAAGGTGATGAGTGCGATCGAGCGCTGCCGCACGGCAGCACTCGGAGGTCATGTCGCGCGTTGCGAGAACGGTGCGTGTGCTCACACCGTCGTCAGCTACAATAGTTGCCGCAATCGCCACTGCCCCAAGTGCCAGGGCGCGGCGGCACAGAAATGGCTCGCCGAGCGCGAAGCCGAGTTGCTGCCCGTTAGCTACTTCCACGTGGTCTACACGTTACCCAGTCAACTGCGAGATGTCGCTTATCAGAACAAGCGCGTCATCTATGACCTGCTCATGAAGGCGGCGGCCGAGACCACGCTCGCTATCGCGGCCGATCCAAAACACCTCGGTGCCAGGATCGGTATCACCGCCGTGCTGCACACGTGGGGTTCGGCGCTGACGCATCATCCACATGTGCATATGATCGTGCCCGGCGGCGGTCTCGCGCCGGTTGCGGGTGGGCAACCGAAGGCGCAGCAAGAAGCCGATTGCAGCAGATGGATCTCGTCGCGCTCCAACTTCCTCGTCCACGTCAACGTGCTCGCGCGTTTGTTCCGAGGCAAATTCCTCACCATGATTATGGACGCGCACGCCGACGGCCAATTGAAGTTCTTCAACACCCACGCTGGGCTCGCCGATAAACGAACCTTCAAGCGCTTCCTGGCGCCGCTGCGCCGGATCAAGTGGGTGGTCTACTGCAAGGAGCCGTTCGCGGGACCCAAGCAGGTGCTGCGCTATCTGTCGCGCTACACCCATCGCGTTGCCATCTCGAACCGTCGGCTTGTCGCTGCTGATGATGGCGGCGTGTCGTTCCGCTGGAAGGACTATCGCATCGAAGGCCCTGGCTGCTGGAAAACGATGACGCTCGCACCGCACGAGTTTATCCGCCGGTTCCTGATGCACGTGTTACCGAAGGGCTTCCATCGCATCCGCCACTACGGGCTGTTCGCCAACGGTAACCGAGCCGAGAGCATCGCCAAGGCGCGTGAACTGCTCGCCGTGGCGACACCGGAGACTGAACCCGAGGCCGCTTCAACGCCACAACCCGATCAGCCCCGCGTGCTGCCGAGCCCATGCCCCTGCTGCGGTGGCCGCATGATCGTCATCGAGGTCTTCGCACGCGGCCAGGCGCCGAGGCACAAGCCATCACCGGCGGCCATCGTCATCAGGATCGACACGTCATGAACACGCGGCTGATGCAAGATCAGACTGACGCACATCCGCATCGCTGGCCCTCCGCCCGGCATCGCCACCGCTCGTGCCGCAGACATCAAATGGCGTCTGTCGCACCTGCTCGACCCATCGGTCTGCGCCGCAAACCGTCGCCGTCTCACGCCAAGTGGCCACAAACACCCCTGTGCGCGAGATTCCGGTCTCACCCGCGCCGCACCATCACCGCGCCTTACTGACCGCGCCCGGGCTCAATCCCCATAGCGCCTGCTGCACCACCTGCGACCACCTCCCGCGACTTCGTGCCTTGGCGCTTCTCGGACGCCGGCCACCGTGCACGTGGTTCACACCACCCCGCCGGCATCCGAGAAACCTGCACAA
>DATBYX010000588.1:0-2388 GCA_036513475.1 Xanthobacteraceae bacterium
GGCAGTTTTTCTGCGATGAGGTCGGGCGGCGAGAATTTATCTGCGGTGGAGGCGCCGGTGTCTTAAGCGCGATACTTGCTACGCTCCTCGCTGGCTCGAAGCCGGTCAGGGCCGAGGCGGTCACCGGATCGTTGCCCGAGCTCGACCGCGTGGCAGTTCGGATAGTGATCGATAGCTATCAGTTCGCTGTCGCTCCGAGCAGGAAGCTGCCTAATCTTGATGTCCAGCATTTTGGCTGGGGTCTCAGCGACAAGCCACCGCGCAGAACGTTGGTCAGCGAATTCGGCCTTGCGATCCACGTCGAGTCGCGACACGGCAATGAGACGCGCAATATCCTGGTTGATTTCGGTTTCACACCGGAAGCCCTTCTCAACAACGCGAATCTGCTTGGTATTGATCCTGTGGCCATCGACGCGCTTGTGCTCAGCCACGGGCACCAGGACCATTTTGGCGGTCTCGTCGGTTTCTTGCAGGCGCACAGTGGCAAGCTAAAGCCCAAACTGCCGTTGTTTGTCGGCGGTGAAGGATGCTTCTGCGCGCGCGAGTGGACTGCACCCCCGGTGCGGGGCAGCTTCGGCGTCATCGACCGCAAAGCACTCGAGGAGGCCGACGTCGCCGTAACCTACGCGGAGAGACCTGCCCTGGTTGCCGATCACGCCGTGGCCACGGGGCAGATCAGCCAGAAGAGCTTCGAGAAGTTGCTATCACCGAGCGCAATGACCATTGGTTTCGACCGAGGCGTCGGTTGCTATCCCGAGCGCCTCAGCGAGGCGGAACGCAGTGCGCCCGTCGTACCGGATCAATTTCAGCACGAGATCGCGACAGCATTCAATCTGAAAGGACGCGGGCTTGTCGTCCTAACTTCGTGCAGCCATCGCGGGGTGGTCAACGCGATCAGGCAAGCTCAAGCCGCCTCGGGTGTAGAGAAAATTCATGCGGTGATCGGGGGCTTTCATCTCGCGCCCTATCAAGAGGAATACGTTCGAGATACGGTCAAGGCACTCCAGGAAATCGATCCGACTTACGTGGTTCCGCTGCATTGTACGGGCGAACCTTTTTACGAAGCCGCGCGCGCTGTGATGCCGACGAAGCTCTTACGCTCGTACACGGGAACTTGCTTGGTTTTCGAGGCGTGAGCGGAGCCTCACTTACGTGAATGTCCGTTCGTGGCACGAACACGAAGTGCTGACGCGCGCCGCTAACGTCGGATGACTGAGGTAAAGCAGACCTGATGCAAGCGCACTGATTACCGCTGGTTTTGACCCTGGGCCTCAGCCCTCCGACGGGAGGATGACGCAAAATAGAACGCCCTTGTTGGGACCCACCTGTCTCGGAGCGCAGACGTGAGCACCGCCATCGGGCGCGACCACGTTGTTAATCTTGTTATTGGGAACCGGTAGCCATTCGCCATCCACTTTGACTTCGTAGTGGTCGCCAACCATGCGACTCTGGGTCGGGCGACAATCCATAAGGTTGCAGCACGGACCTTTGCCGTCATTTCTTTTAAGCTTCGAGTAGAAGCCCTGATGCCAATTATCGTGGCCTGCGCCATAATATCCTTCCTGTGCTACTGCGCTTACACACACAAACAGGGAGAGCGCGCCCACGAGAAGCGTTATGAAGTTCGACCTGCTACCCAGAAACTCCATCCGAACATCCTTGAAATGAATGGGCGCCCTTTCATCGAGCCGGATGCGCAAGCTGCGCACGGCACCTTATTCCGGCGCTGGCCGCGCCGCAGTCCGAGACAAGCCCGGAAGCGTTCCAGAACATTTTGCCAGTACTGCGGCCTGTAGTAGGTGACTGGTGCGTCGTTGAGGCCGCTGAACCAGCGGATGTTGTGGCTACTCTGCGCGGCCGCCGCCGGCGCCCTTCACACGAATGCCTACACGAGCGCCCCTCCTGCCGTGCGCAATGGGCGATTTCCCATCGCTGCCGAAACCGCCACAATTCGTCATGCGCAAGAGTTGGCTGTCTCGGTTCCGATCCAGCGTGGAATCCACCTAGTCAGCGGCGAATTTCAAAACGCGGTGACGATCGTTCCCTACACGGTGACGGCTTATTGGATCACATTGTACTTTGAAGATCGACCCGCCGATCCGACCTGGATTGAGACTAGGGTGGAGGACTCAAACGTCATTTTGCGCTGGCGGCCCAATATATGGAGCCGTATTTCTATTCATATGAGGTTTACTCGATCGCGCCCGGCTCCCCGGCAAGGCTTTTGAGCCCAACGCCGCTGCGGTCAGCGATGTGGGTTGATACCGCGCCATCGCCGGGTCTGCGTTCCTATGCGGTGCAATCCCTGATCGCGTCCGGCATCGGGAGCAATCTCGTAATAAGCGATCCCCTTACGATCCCGGCTCTGTGATGCCCTGGGGTGAAGGT
>DATBYX010000589.1:0-4290 GCA_036513475.1 Xanthobacteraceae bacterium
GTGATCGTGATGGCGGCCGCCGCGTTTAGCATCGCCGCAGCGAGTTGATGGATCGTTCCTGAGACGCCAGCGGACAACGAGGTCGGATTGTCTTTGGCGTAGACAATCAACTCCTTCAAATCCTTGGCGGGCAGCGATGGATTGGCGAACAACACAAGGGGATTTGAAACGATCCTGGCGATCGGCGTGAAATCTTTCAGGACGTCAAAGGGAGGATTCTTGTAAAGCCACTTCGCGACCGGTGCAGAGCTTTCCATCAGCAGCAAAGTGTATCCATCGGGCGCAGCCTGAGCCACATAGGCAGTGCCGATGGTCGCTCCGGCGCCGGTCCGGTTTTCCACCATGAAATACTGGCCGAGTTTGGCCTGCAAATGCTCGGCAAAGATCCGCGCGGTGGTATCGACCGCGCCACCGGCGGCAATCGGTACAACGACCGTGACCGTTCGAGCCGGGTAGGGCTGCGCCTGCGCCGACCCGGCGGTCAGTCCCGACGCGAGCATGGCCGCTACAATCAGCTTGCGCATTCGGCTATTACTCTCCGACGGATCGAAAGTATTTGTTGAGCCAGTGCGCATCCGCAAATGCTGGTTGGTCATGATGCAATCTGTCCGTCCATGCCACTCAGCAAGCGGCCATAGCCCGGACCGACATATCCGCTTTCGCCGATCAACCGCGCCGCGGCCCAAAGTGCCGCCGGCATGCTGGAAACGACCGGAGCGCCGGAGGCAGTCTCGATTTGCATGGTAATGTCCAAGGTTCGTAACCCGCCGCAGACGATCAGCACACCATCTGCGCGCCGGGCGTCAGCAAAGGATTTGAGACTGAGGTCACATATATACTGCGCCGTGGTGCGTGCCGCGTCGCCGACCAGCTTCGCAGCGCCAAGGCTTTGCAATGACCGGACCTCAAATCCCTTCTGGCGCAGGAAAATCGTCAGCAGCTCATTGACCTCGCAAGTGTAGGCGGTGCTGACAGCAAGCTGCCGGGCACCGACAGCATGCAGTCCATCGACGATGGCCCCACTCATTGTTCCGGTCGGAACGCGGGCCGCCGACGAAATCCGGTCAACCAGCTCGTCGTTGAATTCCGCACCCCGATAGAAGGTCAGCGAGGTTCCGATGAGCATAATTGCCTGTGCGCCCCGCGCGGCAAGATACTCCGCTGCCGGGATGACCCGCTCCATCGCCTCGTCATATCCAGCAGCGCTCAACGACCGCAGAGCGATGCCGCGCGCGATGAACGTGATACCCGGGTACATGAGCACCGATTCGGCCGGAATACTGTCCACCGCCTCCGGAACCACCAAACCGATAACCTTGGCACCCATCCTACGCGCCCGTCGGCGGCTGAGGTTCGAACGCAGCGATGGCAGGAGCCATGCGGCCTTCGGCAACTCAGTCGATCTTGATCTTGGCCTCGTTGATGACCTTGGCCCACTTGGTGATTTCGACCAGGATACGGGCGCCGAATTCGTCGGGATCGCTGGCCACCGCGCCAAAGCCGAGCGCCGCCAGCTTGGCGCTAACGTCCGGTGTTGCGGCCGCCTTTTTGATCTCGGCGTTCAGACGAGCGATGATTGGCTGCGGGGTGCCGGCTGGAGCGACTATACCGGACACGGTGTCGCCCTCGAGTCCGGCAATGCCGGTCTCCTCGGTACCGGGCACGTCGGGCAGGCTCTCAACGCGCATCCTGCTCAGGACCACAAGCGCGCGCAGCTTGCCATCCCGAATGAGCGGCATGGCAGATGGCAGCGAGGTGAACGCGATCGGCGTGTCGCCGGAGATGACCGAGGTTATCAGCTGCGCGGTGCCGTTGAAGGGGACGGTAGCGAGGTCGAGGCCGAACGTGAGCTTGAACAGCTCGCCGTTGAGGTGCGGTGTCGATCCGGTTCCGGGATGAGCATAGTTGTATTTCCCGGGGTTGGCTTTCACCAACGCGATGAGTTCCTTGGGGGTGTGGGCCGGGAGGTTCGGATTGAGGCTGATGATATTTGGCGATGCCGCCAGTATCGAGATGGGCGCAAAGTCCTTTACCGGATCGTAGTTCACGCTGCGCGTATAGAGGCTGGGATTGACGATGAAGCCCGTGCTGACGACATGCAGCGTGTAACCGTCCGCGGGAACCCGTGCCGCCTGCGCTGCCGCGATGTTGCCGCCGGCGCCGGGCACATTGTCCACATAGAAGTTCTGGTCAAAGCCCTCTGAAAGTTTTTGCGCGACCAGGCGAGCGATGACGTCGGTCGGCCCGCCCGCGGTGAACCCGACAATGACCCGCACAGGCCGCGTCGGATATGCGCCGGAGGTTTGCGCGTAGCCCGCCGTCGACGCCAGCACTGCCGTGGCGATCGCGATAGCCTGCACTACTGCCGCTATCAAGCTCCCGCCCTTGCAGGTTCGGCATTTTATTAGGCAGTATTCGACCCGGGCGACGGGGCGGCCAGATCCGATGTTGAATTGTCGGTCATTAATCGTCATTGGGGGAACGAGCCTCTTGTATGCGGCCTTGACGAAGCGCTTCGCATGATCCGCCAACTCGCTGTCTTGGAGGGCTTATTCTCAAGACGTCAGACGCAGGATATGGCCACGGACCCTGGCTTGACCAGCGGAAAAGACGCCGTATGTTTCGCAGTCATGCCGCCCGACATCGGATAGGTAAGGTACCGCGATGAAGATGATTCGAACTGTCACCGGCGATGTCTCTGCCGAGAAGATAGGTCGCACGCTGACCCACGAGCATCTGCTCTACACCTATCCCGGCGGCGAATACGATCATCGTTGCAGCTTCGATCTCGACAACGCCGTTGATCGCATCGCCAACGAGCTCAAGGCCGGCATGGACAAATACCACTACCGCACCATTGTCGACATGACTCCGGCCGAAGTGGGCCGTCATCCCGAGCTGATGCAGATGGTAGCACAAAAGACCGGCGCGAATGTCATCGCGGTGTCGGGCTTCTTCCCGGAGCGGATGGGCATTCCCTACTGGTTCCGGCGTCAGACCGTGGAAGAGCTTGCGGAGTTCTACATCAGCGACCTGACCGAAGGGATGGTATTCGGAGGACGCACGACAGGCATCAAGGCCGGCGCCATCAAGATTGCCACAGGCCAGGAGAGCGTCACCCCGATGCCAAGCCCCATCGGGGCAAATGGCCGGCGCATTCACATCTACGAGGACCGGCTGATCCGGGCGGCCGGCCGCGCCCAGAAGGCCACCGGCTGCTGTATCAACACACACACGGATCCGATGGACTACACCGTCACCAATCCCGGTATCGAGCAGCTCGACGTCCTCGAGGAGGAAGGCGCCGACCCGACCAAGGTGATCATCGGACACGCTTTTGTCGAACCACAGGGCATCCACCAGATCGAGGAAATTCTCCTACGTGGCGCGTATGTCCAGGTCGATCACATCGGCATACCGTGGCGCCATGACGATGCAACGCAGCTCGACGAATCGATGGTGAACCTCATGGTTCAGCTCGCCGACAAAGGTTACATCGACCAGATGGTGATCACCTACGATCGCTGGTTCTTCAATCCGCGCGGCGCGGCGACGGAGGAGAATCCGCAATTGCTCAATGAAAAGGTCGACCTCGGTTATCTGTTCACGAAATTTGCGCCCCGGCTGCGCAGCAAGGGTTTCAGCGACGCCGATCTGGAGAAGATGCTGGTCGATAACCCGCGCCGCATTCTGCCCATGGACTCGCTGCACTAGAGTACGTTTTGCTTATCTTGAACCGGCTGCAATTCCCCGACCTCATGCTGAGGAGCAGCGCAGCGCGCATGAGGTCATCGAACTTGCTTCAGCGCATGCGCGCTGCGACGCGTCTCGAAGCATGGAGGATGAGGGCGGAACTAAAGACGCCGCATGCTTCAATTCGAGCGGAACGCGCCTTGGAGTAACGTCAAGGTTCGATCTTGATATCCTTCTCGGTCGCGATCTTTACCCATTTCTTGATTTCTTTATCGACGGTCGTGGACAGCACCTCTGGCGAGCCGCCGGCCGGATCGATGCCCAGCTGGTTGAAGCTGTCCTTGACGTGATCGGCGGCCAACGCCTCGTTCAGCTTGCCATTGAGCAGATTGACGACTGCCCCTGGCGTACCAGCGGGAGCGAACAGGCCGAACCACGTGAGGGATTCGTAGTTTGGAACGCCCGATTCCGAGATCGTCGGCTTGTCCGGGAAGAAGCCCCACCGCTTCCTGCTGCCGATGGCCAGAAATTTGACGGTGCCAGCCCGAATGAACGTCAGCGCCGCCGGACCGTCCATGCTGTACTGAATTCGCCCGG
>DATBYX010000590.1:0-8249 GCA_036513475.1 Xanthobacteraceae bacterium
GATTTCATCGGTGTCGCTCACGCCGTTGCCTGTGCGAGCGGGACGGATGCAATCGAGCTCGCGTTGCGCGCTTGCGGCATCGGCACTGGCGATCTCGTGTTTACTGTGTCACATACTGCAGTAGCCACCGTTGCGGCTATCGAACGCGCCGGTGCGATCGCAGTGTTCATCGATGTAGAGCCTGGGACATATACGATGGCTCCGTGTGAACTCTCGCGGGCCCTGCAGACGCCGCTTTCGGGGCGCCCGGCAGCGGTATTGCCCGTGCACCTCTATGGCCAGCCCGCTGAACTCTGCGCACTCGGTGACATCGCCCGTGCGCACGGCTTGCGTTTGATCGAGGATTGCGCGCAGAGCCATGGAGCGTCCTATCGCGGGCGAGCAACGGGCTCAGTCGGCGATGTTGGGTGTTTCAGCTTCTATCCGACCAAGAACCTCGGTGCAGCCGGCGATGGGGGCATGGCCATTACCAACGATGCCGCTATCGCCGCGGCCTTGCGCGAAATTCGCGAATATGGTTGGAAGGAACGCTTTGTCAGCACCCGCATCGGTATAAATTCGCGCCTCGATCCTCTCCAGGCCGCGATTCTCGATGTCAAGCTCAGGAGGCTTGCGGGTGACAATGCGCGGCGGCAAGCCATTGCTTCACGTTATGATGCGGGACTGGCGGGATTGCCGTTAGTCGCTCCGGCGCGTCGTGCGGATGCGGTCCATGTCTTTCACCAATATGTGATCCGCCTTGCCGAGCGCGATGCGTTGCGGGAGCGGCTCCGGGCCGCCGGAATCGGAACTGGGGTCCACTACCCTGTTCCCGTCCATTTGCAACCCGCCTATCGCGACCGCTGCGCGGCCGGGCCATCAGACCTTGGCTTAACCGAGCGCGCCGCCCGACAGATCTTAAGCCTACCGATGTACCCCCAACTCTCCGACGCGGAGGTCGACCAAGTTATCAGCGAAATTAGGGAGTTTTTCACCAATTAGACTGCGGAGTACCCCTGCTCAATGCTGATGAATAAGCATCACCCCGCTGCCGATGCCAAGAAGGATCGCCGCTACGAGGCAAACGTAGGAGAGGCCATGCCGTTCACGCGCTCTGGCTTAGCCATGCTGGCGACGCTCTCTCCACCGCATTGCTCGGTTGCCTACGGCGCACTTCTTTCACCACGGATTGGGGTTTCCGATTAACGGTCAGGTACAGTCGGCCCAGATACTCGCCGACGATTCCGAGGATCAAGAGCTGCACGCCGGAAAGCAGAAGAACCGCCGCCATTAGCGATGCCCAACCCGGCGGTGGCGACCGAAACAGCGCCTCTCCGACCGCGATCGCCCCCCCAAGAGCCCCAAACGCGCTCAGAATAATACCGGTAAACGTACTAATCCGCAGGGGCATGACGGAAAAATTGACGAACATGCTCATCCATAACCGTATAAGCCGACGCATTGTATAATTACTTCTTCCCGAAGACCTCGGAAGATGGTTCACGAGAAGCCGATCTATATCTTGTGTTACCTGAAGAATCAATCCATCGATATACGGAAAGGGGCCCTCATAACGACTGATTTCTCGTACTACGAACGCGCTCATGCAGCGGAAGCTGGAAAGATACAGGCCGCTGGGCTTGTCGAGGACGAAATTCGCGACCCGGCTTGCAAAGTGGCTGGCGAAGTTGCGCCACATAGGATGTCGCTTGTGGTCGTAATAGGTATACACCACTTGCTTGCCACTCCGCTGGCTAAAAGCTAGAAGGCGCTGCACCTCCTCCGGCGGATTTTGCAAGTCGTCGTCCATCGTAATCACGTGAGCTCCGCCTGCGTGGCGCAGCCCCGCCATCACAGCGTTGTGCTCGCCGTAGTTGCGCGCGAGGTCGATAAGGGTCATTGGGACCCGCGCGTTGTCGAAAAGGGCGTCAAGAACTTGAAGGCTATTATCCACGCTGCCGTCATTGACAAGTATGATCTCGTGCCCGCCAGGGATCGGGAGGTTCTCAAGCGCGCCAATGAGTTCGGAGACACTTCGCGCGCCATTGAAGACCGGGATCACGATCGAGAGGGCAAGACGAGGTTCAGGCTCGCCGTTCGTTTGGTCGGTCTCAACCACCGGCGGCGTCTTCTTTGGCAGCGATTGCGAGAACCGAACCGCCGAACGGGAACCTCAACCCGGCTCGCAAGAGGATAGTTTCGAGGGCTGTCGCGACGCGCCCGACCGTGTCGACTGGCAGAGGGTGCAAGGTGACCCCGCTGGCTTTCCTCGTACCCCCGGGAGAAAAGAGCTTGCGCGAGAACACCATAAAAGGAAATAGCAGGGAGTTCCAGTAAGTCGAGTAGATAAGGCGAAACCCGGTCGCCTTCAACAAACGCGCCAGCCTCGCCGAAGTATAACGCCGGGTATTATGTACAGCGGCGTCATGTCCAGATAACATCCAACGATAGGCCGGCAGATTTAAAATGAGCCAACCGCTGTCGGCGAGGCAGCGGCGGAATTGCCTCAGGGCACCCTGTTCGTCAACGTTGCGATGGCACAAAACGTCAGCGCTGAAGATGACAGCAAAGACGCCGTCGGGAAAAGGAAGGGCATTCACCGATCCAGCACAAACTGGACGGGCGCTCTTGGCTGCTGCGCGTCTGCAAGCTTGCTGGTCAGCATCGAGCCCGAACAAAGGGCGATCGGGGTACCAGGCTGCTAGCCGGGCTAGAAATCCGCCGGTCCCGCAGCCAGCGTCCAGGATCGGCCGGTTCCCGGCTTCGAGCGCTACCCGATGCTGGGAAAGCATCAGCAAGTTCCGGTGAGTGGCGGCGAACCACCACATTTGATCCTCGACGCGGTCGAGCTTGTCATATTCAGAACGTTCCATGAGGGATGGACACTCTGTTCTCCCAAAGTTGCGAACGCAAAACGACTATTTAGTCGGCCCTATTCCGATGTGGAGTACATATGAAGAGCAAGGCTTAAGGGTTATGGGAGGTCTGGGCTTGGTGGAACTCTTGACAGCACGGCGGCCAGCGGCCGCCGTGCTGTCCGCTTCTCGGTGAGGCGGTCACGCCGGTCGAGCACAACCGACAGCAACGCGCCCATACGCTCGACTCGGAAGACTGGTTGGCCCGGCAGCGAACGGTCACAATTATCCTTGGTAAACGCGATAAAAAAATCTGCCCGAGAGAGCTGGCGCGTGAAGCGAAAGTTCGCCGGAAAGTAGTAATCAGCCGAGATCGGCGGGCCGCATACCGCCACAGTGAACTCGCGCTCCTCGAAATCCGGGCCGTAAGCCCCGCGCAGGTAGTCCTCAAGCCCTTGAACCGCCTCGGCGTAGGAATTAGCCCAATAGTCGAGCTTGAACTTCTGCTCCGCGCCGGCAACGCCGCCGACGAAGGAGTTATAGTAAACATATTGGTCCGGGTGCAGCATGGCCATGACCGAGATATGGGCGATGCTATACAAAGCAATGACGGCATAGATGGGTTTTCGGTATTGATAGCGCATTAGCCGCGTCAATCCCTGGCTGGCAACCAGCGCTGAGGCAACCGCGGCCAGCGGCAGTACGAAGATAAAATGTCGCATGCCGTCGAACAGCACAGCCTTGATTGCGATCGCGAATGCAACCGGGAAGACGATTCCAACACCAAGGATGAGGCACACGAGTACCTGTTTGCGGGAGATCCGAGTCTCGCCTCGCGCGAGAACAACCCCACCGAGGATTGGGCCTGTCAACAGGAGAGCGAGGATCAGCTCGGGCAACGCAAGGGCGATGTGGGTAGGGAGGTATGTCCACGGCAAATTGGAAGCGGGGACGAAACGTCCAGCAAATAGGGTGCTGAATGGAAAGTTTTGATGGGAAAAGAAGGCGAGCGCTCGCAGGGGGTTCTCAATCGGATCGGTCTGACCCCACGGCCAAAATACCAACATGACTGGATAGGCAAAGAGCAGGACCGGCAAAAGGACCCGCAAAAACGCTGTCCAAGCAACTTCGAGTAGTAAAACAGGCCGGCGAGCGACGATAGTCCGCCACCCTCCATCAACCGCAAGGAGCAGACCCAAATAGCACAAGAGCAGCAGACCTCCGATCCGCACACCCATTGTCATGCCTATTGCCACGCCGAGCTTCGCCAGTAGTCCAAGTGGCGGCCGAGGCAAAGCCGGCACCATCCGAACCATGTAGTAAGTTGCCCAGACTACGCCGACGGCGAAGGGAATGTCTTTTGGGTTGTTAAACATCTGCCCGTAATAGTTCGGCGTGAGAAGTAGAAAGAGGGTAGCGAAAAATCCGACTCTGGCGCCGCCCGTGGCATGACCGAGTTTATAGCAGCCCACCAATCCGAGGACCCCCACGAGGGCATTCAGAAGATGTCGCGTCTCGTAAATCCCCATAGGGGAAACCCGATTCAGCGCTGCGGCGGCAGTGTCAAAGATTGCCCCATAATTGTAGAGATCACGCCAATGAAGAGCATTCCGGTCCGTAAAAAACGATACGTAATAATCTAGAACGAAATTCCCGTACCAATTATGGGCATCTTCATCCCAAGTGACCCCGTAATCCCGGAACGTCAGCAGCGCCAGGACGGCGCCGAGCACGATGATCCCGAAGGACAGCCGGTCCCAAAATGTCTCTGCGTTTAATTCTTGGATGCGCGGCGTGGGAGAGGTTACGCCGGCTGTGAGAGGTTTGGCGGCAAGCGAGGTTGCGAAAGCGTCCATAGTGGATCCCGGAGGCTAGCAGCTCCCCTCTCGATCGCAGATCTGAACTCTATTGGCCATATCTGTCAAGCTGCACCTTCGTCGGCTTACAACCCGACAGAGGCGAATAAAGCGCCAAGAATGCGATCAGCAGCAAAATATTCGCGCGCGAGCTCGCGCGCCGCTCGACTGTGGGTAGGGTAGTCGGAAGTGATCGCATCAATGCCGGCGAGTGCCTCCTCGTAGGTAGAATATTCGAACAATCCGCGCCCGACCGGATAGAAGTTGCTAAACCCCGTTCGCATTGTTACGACCGGTCGACCGGCGGCAAGGTAGCAGGCGCTGCGATCACTAAACCAGCCGCTATTCGATCGGACGTAGATATCCTTCGCCACCGTGAACTCGCCGCGCGAGCCGGCGATGAACTCGGCGTAACGCGCCATATCGGCTGAGATCGGCCGGGGATCAACCAAACTCCAACCGCGCGTTGTAATTTCCGAACGCACTTTGCCCGAGGGCGGCAACATCGCCATGCGGAAGCCGATCTCTGGCCGCCGTTTGGGCAGATCGAGAAATTGCACGAAGGTCACATGCTTCGACCAGACATATATCGAGCCTTCGAAATCGATGTTTTTTCCTTTATTCTCCCAGGTGGCGACGGTCGTGAAGCAAGGGGGCTCATCATCCGGTTCAGGCCAATGCGTGAGATCTATCGGCGGCCGGGTCGGACGCCAGGGAATGCCGCACACCGGCACTGGGCAATCGGCAGTGCCGAGGTTCTCGCCATAGGTAAAAAAGTGCGTATGAGCATGAAGATAGGCGCGGGCCGATTGATCGGCCTTCGCGTATTTGATCTGCTCATAGATAGGATCTGTGTCAATCATAATCCGGATTGGACAGCGCAGATGCTCTTCGCGCAGTTTTGTTGCACCGCAGAGGTTGATAATGCCGTCTGCCTCGGCGTAGAGCGCCTCCACGCGGTCGCGTGAAAGCCCGTAATAGGCGTCACGCGCCGCGTCCCAGTAGGCCCAGCGGTTCCCAAAACCGTAGCGGTCCATTATTCGTCGAAGAGAGGCCACATTGTAGTCGCATCCGGTCACCACACTGTTAGCCCAAGGATCATAAGGATTGGCTCCGCCATCTTCGACATACCAAGCTTCATAACCAAGCTGCTCTATACCTAAAAGATAGTGTATGGCTTGCCATGCGATGCCGGCGAGCGGCATCTGAGCGGCGAAATGGAGAACGACAATCTTACCGCGCTTCATCACGATCAGATCCATTGGTCAAAGGGGCGAGGTGACGGATAACGGCTGGGGAGGGCGGCTCATTTCCCTTAAGCGGAGATAACAAAAGGGCTCGCATACGACAGCTTCCTCCCTGGCAAATGAACAGCTTTTCTTTGGAGAAATGGCTCTTGGGGGTTGCCCTGCGGTGATCTCGCATGCTAGGCAGGGAGCTAGATTGAACGTGCCCTCTGGTCGGATCGTCGGGCTGGACCGAACGGCTCGCAGCTGGGAGCCGCTCGCAGGACTTGGCGGCTGGGGTTCGGCTACTCGGGCTGCTAGCCCATTTGATCTCGCAGTCGAGTGTGGCTCGCTGACAGTAGAGGTTGGTCCGGCGAGATGACCCTGCCAAGAGGCAGGAAGCTCCCGAAGCTCAGGAGGACGATCCAACCATCATGACCTATGTTGTCACAGAAGCGTGCATCCGCTGCAAATATATGGATTGTGTGGAGGTCTGCCCCGTTGACTGTTTCTACGAGGGTGAGAACATGCTGGTTATTCACCCCGATGAGTGCATCGATTGCGGAGTATGTGAGCCGGAATGCCCCGTCGAGGCAATCATTCCAGATAGCGAACCGCTGGCTGAACGCTGGCTGGAACTTAACCGAAAATATGCCGTAGCCTGGCCCAATATTACGCGCAAGAAGGCCTATCCCGCTGACGCCGATGAATGGAAGGATGTGCCGGACAAATACGATAAGTTTTTCAGCGCTGATCCGGGTGGGACCTAAGTTCGGCCCGACGGCCCGCCCCGAAACGGCCCGACGTCTCTAATTACCTACTTTGCGGCGCCGGCGCCCTTGATCTGCTGGCTTTCGATCGGCCTTTCAGGGTATCCTGACGATCCCCCGCGGTCTTCGTCGAATCGTGGGCGGTTGTCGACCCGCGGTTCGGCGACCGGCTGAAGCGGATCGATCGCGAAAGATGGATATGACTTTGGAAAAGGCTCCTTTTACAACCGGTGACCTTGTCGTGTATCCGACCCATGGGGTCGGTAAGATCGTTGGGATCGAGACCCAGGAGATCGCCGGTCACACGCTCAACGTATTTGTGGTGCATTTTGACAAAGACCGGATGACCCTGCGGGTGCCGCTGGCCAAGGCGAAAGTGTCTGGCCTGCGTCGGCTCTCAAGTCACAAAGAAATGGATGCGGCGCTAGCAAAGTTGCGCGGGCGCTCGCGGGCGAAACGGACGATGTGGAGCCGGCGCGCCCAGGAATATCAGGCCAAGATCGCTTCCGGTGATCCGGCTTCGATCGCCGAAGTGGTGCGCGACCTCTATCGCAATGTAGGTCAGCCCGAGCAATCTTACAGCGAGCGCCAAATCTATCAGGCAGCACTCGACCGCCTTGTTCGGGAGTTTGCAGCGGTCGAGCGGATCGATGAGAGCACCGCGACCCAGCGGGTGGAACAATTACTTACTGCGTGAGTCTTGCGCGGATGGATTCCGCGTTTGAACGCGAAGCTAAAAGGCCGAAGCCCGCGAGCAAATTCGCCCAATTTCGGGGTGGTCTGAGGGTCTGGGCGATTTCCGCTGTACACGGTGCGGCGTCGCGTCTCGCCCGATTGCACGACGCGATTAGCGACAGCTTCCACGAGGGCGATCGGCTCGTTTATCTCGGTAATTATATCGGATACGGCAGCACGGTGCTTGAAACCGTCGACGAACTTCTAGATTTCCGTCGTCGAGTTCTTGGGCGCTGCTACGGCTGTGCGTGCGACGTCGCCTTCTTGCGGGGTGCGCAGGAAGAGATGTGGCAAAAGCTATTGCAGCTTCAATTCGCGCCCAATCCCGGCGAAGTGCTGGATTGGATGGTCAAGGCCGGCATGGAAGCGACGGTGCGCGCCTATGGCGGTGATCTGCGGCAGGGTTTCGCTGCCGCCCGTGACGGTCCCCGCTCGATCACGCGGTGGACCGGGTCTCTGCGGCGCGCCATGAACGCCGCACCGGGCCATACCGCGCTGTTCTCGGCACTGCGTCATGCCGCTTTCACTGCGGACCAGGGAATGCTCTTCGTCTCTGCTGCGATTGATCCATCCCGGCCGCTTGCTGCGCAGGGGGATGCGTTCTGGTGGGGCCATGACGACATTCTCGCTTTGAATACCTCGTTCGCGGCGTTTCGGCGCGTGATCCGCGGGATCGACCGCGAGCAGCGAGGTTTTGCCGAACGGGCGTTCTCGGTATCTCTCGATGGGGGTAAGGGACACCCGGGTCGGCTGCTGGCTGCTTGCTTCAGCGCCGATGGTGAAGTGATCAAGTTGGTCGAAGCGTGATCGGCGTCTATATCGATTGCC
>DATBYX010000591.1:0-2406 GCA_036513475.1 Xanthobacteraceae bacterium
GCACCGGCACAGTCGACACCAACACAACAATTGGCTGCAGCGCAGCCTCGACCTGAGCAGTCGCAACCTGAGAGTGCACCATCCGAGTTACGACAAACGAATGAGAGGCTAAAGACCGACTTGGAAAATTCTGCGGTTAAAATTGCAGAGCTTGAAAAAGAAAAAATAGAACTGGAACGCACACTTAAGGACTCGGGGCGGACGAAACTGGATACCGAGAATAAGAAAGCTGTAATCGAGGAAACGCGAATTCCGGATAAGCGCAAGTTCAATGCTGTGTTCGCCCAACTTGAAGCTGGCAAGACCGAAACTGACGCTATTGATAAAGACCGCGCAGGGGAATTCTTCGCATACGTCGCGATTGGCGCTCTGATTGTTATCACGGCAGTCATCGCGTCAATTCTGTCGATGAGGTGGAAGAGAGCACCTCTGGAGTTGCTGGAACCCTGAAGCAGGAAATTGTCACGGCATGGTGCGTGTCGGACTTCGAGGTTTTTCCACAATCGACATTGAAACTCAGTTAGACGACACGATACCCTCCAGTCCCATTTTTTACAGGCGTAATAGAAACAGTCTCTCCATCATCGCTTGTAAGTTACGAATCAGCAAACGATTTAAGCTGGCTCGTGCGGTGGCCGACGGAAGACCGTTTCATCTTAGGGCTTGAAAGCCCTACCTCAGTTCGGACTCCGGCTGCCGTACCATTGAACCCGAACAGAACCAACCTGGAGTCAATTTAAGCAGCGACAGGGGCTTCCGAATACCTGGGCCGGCCCCCGGTCTTTTGGAAAGGGTATCCGATCCCGTTTGCTGGGGATCCCGTTTGCCATCCCGAAAATGATATGACCCCATAAGACAATAGAATTTCATGCCAATATCAGACACGTGTAGGACCGTGGTCGCCAGAGGCGGGCGACAAAATCATGGAAAGGTTCATCTACAGGCTCACGGCGCCGCAAGTCATGCACTTGCGCCCGCCGAAGGGCAAGAAGGCGGCCCGGTTTTGCGATGGCGGCAATCTGTATCTGCAAACGACGCGCGGCAAGGACGGCCACGTCAGTCGCAGTTGGACGTTCAGGTACGAGATTGCGGGACGGCGCCGCGAAGTGGGGCTCGGTCCATTGCATGACGTGTCGCTCGCGGCAGCCCGTTTGAAGGCTTACGTTCTGCGGGAGCGGATTCGGTCGCTGATCGACCCACTGGAAGCCAAGCAGAAGCAGCGCCGCGCGTTGATCGCGGCGCGGGCGAAGGCGATCAGGTTTAAGGAATGCGCCGATGCCTACATGGCCTTGCATGAGAAGGGCTGGACCCGGAAGCACGCCACGCAATGGCGGTCGAGCCTCGAGGCCTACGTCTTTCCGAAGATCGGCGCGCTCGCTCCCGCCGACGTTGATTCGGCAATCGTGCTCAATGTCGTGAAGCCGATATGGGAGAAAAAAACCGTCACCGCAGGGCGCGTGCTCAATCGCATCGAGCAAGTGCTTGATTATGCGACATCCGCCGGGTACCGCAGCGGCGACAATCCGGCGCGGCATGTCGCGCGATCACTGCCGAAGCGCTCGACCATCGCCAAGCCCTCAAGCACGAGACCATCGCCAAGCCCTCAAGCGCGAGACCATCCCCTGACCAGGGGCTCGAGTCCTGATCTTGTGCCCGAGCAGGATCTGCGCACTGGTTGATGCAAAGCGGCGTAAATGCCGTATGCGCGGTGGTGCCGGCTCGCGCCTAGCTTGCCGCACCGGCGTTAGATAGCGAGCCGGCTAGCCGGTACAGGCACTGGTGCAACTGCGTCAGTCAGGCGGCATGCCGGCGGCGGCGCGCGAGCGCCACGAGCCCTCCGCATGCTGCAACGAGGCCCGGCAGACCCGCCCCGACGATCGGAGCGGAACGGCGTGAGTATCGAGCTCCCTCACCAGGACGTTGGCCTCCTCTCCGCTAGCCGTGACATCGAGATTGCGGTCAGCGGCAACGCCGAGCACCCCAGAATAAAAATTCAACGCTTCGCAGTTCCTCAGTCCGCCGGCCGTACAGCTGTCAAGGAGTGTTGCGCCTGCGAGCGATCCAGCTGTCGCGGCCCAAATTGCAATGTAACAGGATACCAAACGGTAAAATGGTACACTTCGTCAACGGCGATTTTTTTGGACAAGTCCGCTGTGCGACTGTTCGCAACGCCTATAACTTCTCCCATACGGATCCATTACGTCCCGTATGCTGTACCGAGAAAAAGATCCCGGCCGCGGTAGAGCGTTCCTGCTGGTTCGCGCAGGGAACATGTCGCGAGCTTGCCCTCGTGTGACCCAAATCTGGGCGTAGCTCTCTTTCTGCGTTTCGCCGACTCGCAAGTGGCGCGCTGCAGGAAATGTGAGCGGTCGACGCAATCGGCATCTCAAAGGCTTGGGGAAGCCT
>DATBYX010000592.1:0-3152 GCA_036513475.1 Xanthobacteraceae bacterium
CTCCGGCTTGAAGTCGATAGGCGAAATCTTCGTCATGCGCACTCCCTTTGCGTGGCCTAGTGCGGCAACGTGACTCTAATGCGACCCTCGCGTGGAGGATCGCCTTAGTCCGGCGCGACCATTCCTGATCGAACCAACATACTCTTTGGGTTCCATACACGCTGATTAATATTGCTCGCCGAATTCGTTTAACCTTGGATCAAGCCGACCATCTGTCCTCCTCTTTGCGGCAATCGTCTTCGTTGAGACGGTCCGCGATATCTTCTGCTATCGCTGGCGTTTTCGCCTTGGCGATTGGCTTTAGTTCCTCGTCTTCAACCTCAACCGGAAAGTCATCGGGCTTGAAGGGCTTATCATTCGGCATACCCTCTCATGTTAAAAGAAAAAGCCGCGCGGGCATTACGCCGAGCGGCTTTTCGAGCAACTGCCAGTTAGGCCGGTTCCGTTGCTGGAATGACAACATCGATCTAAAGGAAAGGTTCCACCTCGCCACCGGCAGCCAGTGGCACGTGGCCACCAAATGCGGTTGCTGGGCGCGAGGCCCACCCTTTCCCTCGGAGCGTCGCATAGTCCGACGCGAGTGACGCAACCCCACATGCTGCTTGATCGAAGAGCGGTGTCACTTTTGTGAACTGCGAGAGCATCTGTTCCGGAATCTATACGTGCGCACGAATTTGCATCGTGTGAGGCATACAGATGCTGCAGAACAGATGAGGAGACGGACCGATGACAAACGCCCGAATTTTATTGATGCGCCACGCTGGGAAGACCGAGGATCCAATGGATCCGCACCTCTCGCAGGATGGCTATGCGAGAGCGGCCAAGCTTGCATTCCCCAGTTTCTCATCGCGACTTCGATCTCAAAGCACAACGTCCGACCCATTGAGACGCTCGAACCCCTTTCGCGAAAATCGGGTTTCGGTCGACGCAACATAGGCTGATCAAGATTAGCGCCTTGGCAAATCAACTATTATCCGAACCACACTATGCGGATGCGGGCGCACTGATTGTGGTGTGTTCATCACGGCAACATCCCCCTCGATGGCACATGCGTTAGGGCGAAGTTCGGCAGTTATCCTGATCGGTGGGATGCTCATCTCTTCAAAGAAATCCTCGCTCTGAGCTACATGGATGACGGCGAGCCAAAAATTACTACGCTGACCGAGCCTTTCTGAACCTAGGTGACAGTGCCTTCGCGGGCGGGCGGCCCTTAGGGGTCACCTTCATGCAATCACTCAATCAACGGTCGATCGCAAATTGCTGCTGGGTTGTGTGTACCGAAAACCTTATCCGAGTTGATGAGGTGATGAAATCGCCTAAGCTGGCGAAATGATGGGGCTGTTCTGTTTCGTTCTGGCCGTCCTAGCCTCGCCATTTAAGTCGAAGTTGCGGCTTGAGGCTGAGAACGTGGTGCTGCGACATCGCTTGAATGTCTTGAGACGCAGGCTGCATGGTCGCGTCCGGCTGACGAACAATGATCGCTGGTTCTTTATCCAGCTGTATCGCGGGTTTCCATCAATCCTGCAGGGCGTCACCGTCCGGCCGAGACCCTCGTGCGTTGGCACAGGGCCGGCTTTCGCTGCTACTGGCGTCGAAAATCGCGCGCACAGGGAGGGCGACCGCAAATGGACGCCGAGCCGCGCGGATTGATCCTCCGGATGAGCATGGAGACCCCGCTTTGGGGCGCGCCACGCATTCACGGAGAACTGCTCAAACTCGGGTTTGAGATCGCGCAGTCGAGCGTCGCCAGGTACATGGCCAAGCGGCGGGGGCCGCCCAGCCTGGGATGGCGGACGTTCTTGCATAACCACGCACCGGACACTGCCGCCACGGACTTGTTCGTTGTTCCGACGGTCGGCTTCGACCTGCTCTATGCCTTTGTCATCGTTCGGCTCGGCCGCAGAGATCTTGTCTGGATCAACGTCACAGCAAATCCGACAGCCGAACGGGTTGCGCGACAACTAACGGAGGCTTTTCCTTGGGACGAGGCTCCACGCTACCTCATCCGCGACCGCGACCGGATCTATGGCAACGTCGTCACGCGTCGACTGCGAACCATGGGCATCCGGGACAAATCTATCGCGCCAAGCTCACCCTGGCAGAACGGCGTTGCCAAACGGCTGATTGGATCGATCCGGCGTGAATATGCGCCGGTTTCTCGCCCGGTTCAGCGAACCGGTGTGATCAGTTCACGCGCCATCCTGGGCGGACTTCATCACCACCACGCCCGTGTTTAAGTTTTCGGTGCACACAACCCTCAAAGCGGATGCGAACGGCGGCCTCAATACCTTCCTGAGCCACCCCGGGCCGGCACGCAGTTCATCTACGTGCATGCGAAATTAGAATGACGTCTCCTCCAGCGCCAACGTCGAGCCAGCGCCAGTCGTGATTTCGTCCCGTGATGCGGCGGCCTCCGGCAGTACGTGCTCGGCGTAGAAGCGTGCGGTGGCGATCTTGGCGTGCAGAAAGGCGGTGTTCTCCTCGCCGGCCGACAGCAGATCGCGAGCGATCCGTGCGGCGTGCGCCATGTGCCATCCGCCCACGACAATACCGGTAAGCTTTAAATAGGGGACCGCCCCGGCAACCGCTTCGCGCGGGTCGCTATCGTAACGCGCCAGCAGCCAAGCGGTAGCCTCCTCGAACGCGCCGAGCGCCGCCTTAAACGCAGACGCAATCGCTGACAGGTCCGCGTCGTTGGTGAGTGCCAACGCGTCCAACTCCGCTGTCATATCGCGGATCAGCGCTCCCGCATTCAGCCCCTTGTCACGAACCAGCTTGCGGCCGAGCAGGTCGTTGGCCTGAATGCCGGTGGTGCCCTCGTAAATAGTGGTGATCCGGGCATCGCGCAGATACTGCGCAGCGCCGGTCTCCTCTACATAGCCCATTCCGCCATGCACTTGGATTCCGGTAGAGGCGATCAAGATTGAACTTTCGGTGCACCAGCCTTTCACCACCGGGGTCAACAGCTCGACCCGGCCCTGGTTGGGCGCCCGCACCGCGGGGTCCGGATGATGCCGGGCGCGGTCCATGCAGGCGGCCGTGCAGTAGGCGAGCGCGCGCATCGCCTCGGTGCGCGCACGCATATCCATCAGCATCCGGCGCACGTCAGGGTGATAGATGATCGGGTCGCGTTCGGCACCGCCGATCGGCTT
>DATBYX010000593.1:0-5095 GCA_036513475.1 Xanthobacteraceae bacterium
CTCGGTTTTGGTCTCGACCTCACGTGTTGCGCTGCGACTGGCGAGCAAATCGATCTCATCTATGTGTCGCCGAAATCCGGGCGTGCCGTGTCGCGGCGCGCCGGCGAGCGGTGGAAGGACAGGCTGTTGCCTCTGCCGGCATTTCTTTCCGGGGAGTTCCGGGAGGAGGCTGCGGCATGGGACGATGTGGCCGCCGGGTTTGCTCTCACTGGTTTTTTCCTGATGCGGCATGTGCTCGAACCACGCGAGCTGCGGTTCGCTGAGGCACGCGCAAGCTTCATAGCCGCGATCTCGCGCGGCGAAATGATCACGATGCGCGCGGATTAATGCGCGTTGGGTACCGCTCGATCGCTTGTTCCGCTTCATCTTTGGGATTAGCTCTTTTCCATGGGCCAGCCACTGATTCCCTCCCCAGGTCGCGGCGCTGAAGAGATTGCGCTGCACGAAGCGCTCGAGCAGCGCTATCTCGCCTATGCGCTTTCAACCATCGTGAATCGGGCGCTGCCCGATGCGCGTGATGGCCTCAAGCCGGTGCACCGGCGGCTGCTCTACGCAATGCAGCAGTTGCGCCTCGATCCAGGGGCGGCATTCAAGAAATGCGCCCGTGTCGTCGGGGATGTGATCGGCAAGTTCCATCCGCATGGAGACCAAGCGGTATACGATGCGCTCGTGCGCCTCGCTCAAGATTTCTCCCAGCGCTACCCACTCATCGATGGACAGGGAAATTTCGGGAACGTGGATGGCGATAACCCAGCGGCCATGCGCTACACCGAGGCGCGGCTGACTGAGATCGCGCACCTCTTGCTGGAAGGCATTGACGAGGACGCAATCGACTTCAAACCGACCTATGACGGCTCCGAACGCGAGCCGGTTGTCCTGCCGGGGGCCTTTCCTAATCTGCTGGCCAACGGTTCCCAGGGGATCGCGGTTGGCATGGCGACGTCGATCCCGCCGCACAACGCTGCTGAACTCTGCGATGCGGCGCTGCACCTCATTTCCACGCCGAATGCGAGAAGCCGCACTCTCCTGAAATACGTGCAGGGTCCCGACTTTCCGACCGGCGCCGTGATTGTCGATCCGCCGGATGTGATCGCTGAAGCTTATTCAACGGGCCGCGGGTCTTTTCGTGTGCGTGCGCGCTGGCACACGGAGGATACCGGCCGGGGGACCTACCTCATCGTAGTCACTCAAATCCCTTGGTTGGTCCAGAAGGGGCGGTTGGTCGAGCGCATCGCCGAGCTCATCAACGAGAGAAAATTGCCGCTGGTCGCCGACGCGCGGGACGAATCGGCCGAGGACATTCGGCTCGTAATCGAGCCCCGCTCCCGGACCGTCGACCCGGCCCTGCTGATGGAATCGCTGTTCAAGCTCACCGAGCTCGAGAGCCGCATTCCGCTCAACATGAACGTGCTCGTAAAGGGGCGCATTCCCAAGGTGGTCGGTCTTGCCGAGGCGCTCACGGAATGGCTCGGACATCGCCGCGAGGTCTTGCTGCGGCGATCGAGGTTCCGCCTCGATCGCATCGAGCATCGGGTCGAGGTGCTCGGTGGTTATCTGATCGCCTATCTAAACCTTGACAAGGTGATCAGGATTATCCGCCGTGAAGATGAGCCTAAACCCGTGCTGATGGCTACTTTCAAGCTCTCCGAGGTACAGGCGGACGCGGTTTTGAATATGCGGCTGCGCAACTTGCGCAAGCTTGAGGAAATGGAGATCAGGAACGAGGACAAGGAGCTGCGTTCCGAGCGCAAAAGGCTCAAAGACCTGCTCGGCTCCGAGAAGGAGCAATGGAGCAGGGTAGCAGCCGAGATCAAGACGCTGCGCGCCACGCTCGGCCCCGCCACTGCGCTCGGCAAGCGCCGCACGAGCTTTGCCGAGCAGCCACAGCACGATGAATCCGCAATCGAGCAAGCCCTGGTGGAGCGCGAGCCGATCACGGTCGTCGTATCCGAGAAAGGTTGGATTCGCGCTCTGCGTGGAACCGTCACCGATCTGGCGGGAATCGTGTTCAAGGCGGATGATCGCTTGAAGTTCGCATTTGCCGCCGAGACGACCTCGAAATGCCTCGTATTCGCGACCAATGGGCGCTTTTACACGCTGGAGGCAGCCAAACTTCCCGGCGGCCGCGGTCACGGCGAGCCGATCCGCCTTTTCATCGACCTCGAACAGGAATCGGATCTTGTCAGCGTCTTTCCCTACCAGGGGGCGCGCAAATTCCTCGTGGGAAGTGCGCAGGGCCGCGGATTCGTGGTGCCAGAGGACGAATGCATAGCCAATACGCGCAAGGGAAAGCAGGTGCTCAATGTCGCTGCGCCTGATGTGGCGCGCGCGATCGCCCAGGTCGAAGGAGAGCTTGTTGCAGCCGTGGGTGAAAATCGCAAGATGCTCACATTTCCTCTCGAGCAAGTACCGGAAATGGGTCGAGGACGCGGTGTGCGCCTGCAACGCTACAAGGATGGCGGGCTGAGCGATCTCAAGACCTTCAAGTCTGACGAAGGCCTTTCCTGGACCGATACTGCCGGTCGTGTCTTCTCGTTAACGTTGAAGGAACTGGCGGATTGGCGCGGCAATCGCGCCGATGCGGGCCGGCTTGCGCCAAAGGGATTTCCCCGCAGCAACAAATTCAGCAGCACGCTGCCGAACAGCCGCGCGGAGACCTGACCACCGGGGCTGGCCGCGGCGCTTACCTCAGATCGCCAGGAATAGAATCGAGCCAGGCGCGTGCTGGAACACGGCGGTCGCAGTATCCCCGAAGAACAGCTTATCGCCGGGACGCCGACTGACCCCCATGATGAGCAGGTCAACGTTCTTTGCATGGGCTAGGATTGCCGCGTCAGGAGCAATGTCCGTGTGCACGACAGTATTCATTCTGACGCCGTGACGCTGGCCCATTTCAGCTACTTCGCCGATGACCGCGCGGGCTTGCTCGCCGGCGTAGAACCCGCGCCAAATTCGCTGCGTTGTGGCTCCGGTGTTGGCGATATGGAGCACGGTCAGCGGGCAGTCACAGGCTCGCGCGAGTGTGATTGCCAACTCCGCTCCCCGGCGTGCGATCTCGGTTCCGTTTATGGGCACGAGGATGTTCGACGGGTCCTGTTGTGGGCGCTGCACCTGCCCGTTACGGGCATCGACGATTGCTGCCGGTCCGTCGAATGCCGAGACGATGCGTGCAACATTCTGGTGGAATTCGCCGGAGCTTGTCCTTGTATTCTTGATGCCGAGCATGAGCAGACCGTAGCCTTTTTTCGCCTCGCTCTCGACGGCCTGTTCGCCAGGTTTATCAGACCTGCGTACCGTCACATCAACCGAATGGGAGGGGGCAGTCTCTTCGCTGAAAACGCTCGTCGCGTGAGCGGCCGACTTCACCAGGTCGGGGCTTCTCGCTCGTCCTGAATCGCTCGCGTTCGGGGCTTTCATCGCTGCTTCCGCATCGGCCACTCCTCCATTCGCCAGCGGCAATACCGTCGTGGTGAGATTACGGGAGCCCGCCACCAAACCGGCCAGATGCGCCGCGAAGTTGCCGTTTGGACTTTCGTCGACTGCGAGCAACAGGCGCTCGACATTGGGGAGGAACTCTCGGGCTTCGTCCTCCTCGCGCTCCAGCCGCTCCCTTTCGATGCTGCTCATGGGCACCCTGGCCAGAGCCCATCGCAACATGGGCGGCATGGCCAACGTCGTAACAAGCGCCATTGCCACGATGATAGTGAAAAGATCCTGGCTGAGAGCGCCCATGGAGAGGCCGATGCTAGCGACGATTATTTCGGTGGATCCTCGCGCATTCATGCCGCAGCCAAGCGCAAGTGCTTCAGGCCGTGTCAGGCCGCCGATCGCGCCTCCCAGAAATGCCCCCGCAAATTTCCCGAAGCTTGCAAGTATAACCACTCCGAATGCTATGGCCGCGATCGTAGGATCTTTCAGAACGCCCAGATCCGTGGAGAGACCCGATACGCCGAAGAATACCGGCATGAAGAATGCCAGAATGAGCCCGCGCAGTTGCTCGTCCACGTGCTTGCTCAGAATCGGGGATTCGCCCACCAGGACCCCGGCCACGAAAGCTCCCAATACGGTATGAACGCCGATGAACTGCGTTATCAACGCCAGCATGCCCATGATCACCAGGATAGCGGTCACCACCGGAAAATCACTTTCGAAATAATCGTTCGCCCAACGAATCAGAAAAAAGACGATCCGGCGTCCGACAGTAAAGCTCGCGATCAAGAATACTGCCGTGCCAAGCATGCTCCTGCCGACACTCATGACATCCACGGTCCCAGCCTGTGCCAGGCTGAAGATAATCGCGATGATGCACCAGCCGATCGAATCCTCGCAAATGGCCGAGGCAACAATGATCTGGCCGAGGTCGCGCCTGGTGAAACCCATTTCCCGTATGACAGCCGCCACGATCTTGATGGACGAAATCGATAAGGCAGTTCCAAGAAACAGAGAAGTAATCAGCCGCTGATCAGGACGCGGCAGCAGTGCTTCCGGCATCAGCTCGCCCAGCGCAAAGCCGCACATGAAAGGCACCGCCACACCGCTGAGAGAAACAACGAGGGCGGTCTTGCCGACCTGTCTCACGAACTTGAGGTCCGTCTCCATGCCGGTGAGAAGCAGCAGGAGAAGAATACCGAGCTGCGCAATCCCATCGAGCATGGCGTTCTGCTCAGGTGCCTTTGGAAAAAGCACCTCGTGGAGGTCGGGCCACAGCAGCCCCAGCCCGGAAGGTCCGAGCAGTATGCCCCCCAGTAGCATCCCCATCACCGAGGGTTGGCCGAAGCGGATCATGAGCTCACCCAGGAGCCGGCCGACCAACATGAGCAGGATCAATTGCGTCAGGAAGGTTACTGCGGAGGGCCCCCTTGTCCCTGCTTCCGCACCCCACCCGCAGGCCGTGCTCACCGCCAATGCCGTGCCGATCACGCCAATGGAACTGAGCGCGCCGAGGACATCCCTCGGTACGCGGCGCCCGACCCTCTCAGGATGGCCGAACCGATTCATCAATGCACCCGCCGGAGGCTAATACGAACCGCGTAGGATCGTTCCGGGGCGCGCAATTACGAGGAACCCTTGTGGTTTCCGTTCATCCAGGAGGGGG
>DATBYX010000594.1:0-5011 GCA_036513475.1 Xanthobacteraceae bacterium
ATCCTGGAAGGGACCATGGCCGTGCAGGACGATGGAAAGGAGCCGGTCAGTCTGAAGCCCGGCGACTTCCTGCTCATCAAACCGGGAACCGTGCACGCGCATTGGAACGCGAGCACGACGGAAAAATTGGTGTTCACCGAATTCGTCCTCGTGGATGAGGGGCAGCGCAGCACCGTCTTTGTTGAGCAGTAGCCTGCTTATGCATCATGTCCCCCAGAATATCCGCCCCAGGAAATCTTCGCCCGGCTTCCCATCTAGCGCAAGGGGAGGGGAGCGCACCGACTTCGTCGCACAAGTCCGCCATGCCAACGAGTTCCGCATCGCCTATTTCAGGCGATCCCGAATCTTGGCCAGTCCGGCCCGCGCGCAGTTATCATCGAGCTTGGCGCCAGGTGCGCCGCTTGCGCCGATGGCCCCGATCGTTTCGTCGCCGAGCTTGATGACAATACCGCCGCCAAAGAACATGACGTGGGGCAGCTTGGAAAGCGGAGCGATTGAGTCCTCCCCCTTGGCCCGTTCAGCAAGAGCCATGGTATCGTTCTTGAATGAGACGCTGGTGTACGCCTTATCGTGGGCGCTATCGAGCGTGTGTATGCCCGCCCCATCTCCGCGCATCGCAACAATGGTCGCGCCGTCGGCATCGAGCACAACCGCCGTTTCCCTGTAGCCTTGGCCCGCGCATACCGAAACCGTCTCGCTGGCCGCCTCCATCGCGAGCGCTGCCGGGATGCGATGCGTCAGCAAGGTATCGGCGCTGGACGGAGATGCTCCGATAATCACGCCTGCGACTGCAGTGGCAGCTTTGCACAAAAGCGTCATGTTCCTTCTCCTTGTGACTCCGATCTCGCCATCTCTAACACCACTTGGCTGACAATTCGATGGCAGGGGAGCGCGATACGCAGGCCATGGTACCCAAGGATTCCTCATCCAAAGGCCAGGGACGGCGCAATGCGGCGATACCAGAATTGCCCGCATAAGCGCTTGCTCCATCGACTGAAAGAATCGCCTGACGAAGTGATGTCATTTCGCTATGGTGCATGCTCGTTTCATCGTTGGCGATGTTCCAGTTAGCCCTGACATCAGGGGATGCGTTCATGATCTTTATGCGAATCGGTTATGCCCTTGCGGCTGCGGGCGCACTTATCACGGCAGCGGCGGCACAGAGCCAGAGCCAGCGCTCGCCTTGGCCACCCGGCGACGAGCTCGGGATGGCCAACACGCTTGGACCCTCGACTTGGCAGCGCTGCGCAACCCATCTCGCCGATCCCAAGGCGAAGTCGTACGAGCTCTCATACCTGCGCTCGAACACCATGCCGCAATCGCCGTTCGGTGTACCGCTGCGGGAAAGATACAGGCTGACCGTTGGCATTGGCGGTACGCGGCACGCCTTCAACGGTGAGGAGACCGTGAGTGGCGAGCCCGGAGCGCAGGGCACCCAGATGGATGCAATCGGCCATTTCGCCGTGCTGCCCCAGGCGTGGGACGGAAAAAGCGAGTTCCCGTCCGACACCGCACAATATTACGGCGGTTACAAACAAGCCGATGTGAAGCCGAGTCCGGATTCTCCCCTGCAAAAGCTCGGTATCGAAAAGGTGCCGCCGATCATCACCAGCGCGGTGCTGCTCGATGCCAAGACCTATCTTGGCCACGGCAGCCCGATGCAACCCGGCCAAGCCGTCACCGCGGCGGATGTGGAGGCAATGCTGAAAGCGCAGGGACTGGAGAAGCGAGGGCTAATGCCGGGCGATGTGCTCTATATCTACACCGGCTGGGGCGACAACTGGAAAGACCCGGATACCGAAAAATTTTATTACACCAAGGGCCCAGGTCTCGCTTATGATGCAGCGCGCTACATCGCAGACAAGCTCGTCGTGCTGCTTGCGCTCGACAATCCGTTCACCGATCCAGTCGCTGAAGGTTTCCTGCAGGGTAAAGCCCCGCCCCCGGCAGGTGCGCCGGAAGGCCTTCCGTTTGCCATCCACCACACCAACCTCGCGGAATCTGGTATCTATCAGATCCAGAACGCCAATCTCGGAGCGCTCGCCCAGGACAAGGTATGGGTGTCGTGCACCATGATCCTGCCCCTGCGCGCCCAGGGCAATGCCGGCTCGCCGGTGAGGCCGGTAGCAATCGGGGTGCCTGCGCAGTAGCCGTGCGATACGCTATATTCGCCGGCCCTGACGCGCCGTCCTAACCCAACCGGGGAGAGTTCATGCACCTGTACCGCTTCCTTGCCGTCATTGCATCTTTGCTGGTCTGCGCTGCTCCGGCTGTTGGTGCCGAAGTTACCCTGCGCGCCGTGTCGGCATTCGCCGAGAAGACCACCTATTCCCGCCCGTTCGAGCTTTTCATTGAGCGTGTCAACGAAGCCGGCAGGGGCGTGGTGCAGATCAACTACATCGGGGGACCCAAGGCCATGCCCCCCTTCGAAGTTGGTAATGCGCTCAAGAGCGGAGTTATCGATGTCGCCAACGCGACGGGTGCGTTCTACACCAATGTGATGCCGGAAGCAGATGCGTGGAAGCTCACCCAGCTGCCGATGTCCGAGCTGCGCCAAAACGGCGGCTACGATTACATGGCCAAACTCTATGCAGAGAAGATGAATGCCATATTCCTCGCCCGGCACAGCGACAATAATCCGTTCCATCTGTATCTGAACAAGCCGATCGAAAAAGCTGATCTGACCGGGCTGAAGCTGCGTATTACTCCGGTCTATCGTGATTTCTTCCAGGCCTTGGGCGCCACAGTGGTGCAAACCGCGCCAGGTGAAGTCTATACCGCGCTGGAGCGCGGCGTGGTGGACGGTTACGGCTGGCCGATCACGGGCATCTTCGACCTCGGCTGGCAGGAGAAGACGAAGTACCGGGTCGACCCCGGATTCTATTCTGCCGAAGTGTCGATCCTGGTGAACAAAAGCAAGTGGGACAGCCTGACCGACGAGCAGCGCGAGATCCTGCGCAAAGCAGGAGCGCGGGCGGAGGATGAGGCAGCCGCCTACTTCGCCCAGGAGAATAAGAAAGACATCGAACGGCAAGCGGCTGCCGGCATTCAGGTGATCAAGCTCGATGGCGCCGTTGCGAAAAACTATCTCGACAAAGCATATGAGGCGGGCTGGGCCGGAATCGTCCGCCAGAGTCCCGAGCACGGACCGAAGCTCAAGCAGCTCTTCTCCAAGTGAATGGTGAAGCTGTCTCGCTGGTATGGGCGACTCCTCGAAGCGATGCTTCTGGTCGCGTGCCTCCTTCTGCTTGGCATGACTCTGCTCATCGGGATCGACGTTCTGCTGCGCAACCTCGGCGCCGGAGGCGTCGCGCCCAGCAATGAGCTGTCAGAAGATGCGCTCTATCTGGTTACTCTCATTGCTGCTCCCGGCGTGCTGCGGCAAGGCCAGCACATCCGGGTTGATATCGTGCTGCGCCTCCTGCCGGAGCAGGTCGGCTGGGCGCTCGAATGGCTTTGCGACGCCGTCGGTTTGATGTGCTGCCTGTGTTTTGTCTGGTACGGCACGCGGGTCACGCTTGAGAGCCTCGCCAGCGGTTCGCTGTCGATCAAAACGCTCATCATACCGGAATGGTGGCTGCTCCTTCCGATGCCGGCCGCATTTGCGCTGCTCGCGCTTGAATTCTTGTTCCGCATGCACCGGCTAGCCTTGGCCGAGCGGCGGCCACGGGATGATGCCGTGTCCGCGGCATAGAGCCCGGCGACGGCGCCGATGTCCTGGCAGACCGCCTCTCTGCTGCTCCTCGGTGGCTCGACCGCGCTGCTGTTCATGGGCCTGCCGGTCGCTTTTTCTTTCATCGCCATAAACATCATAGGCGCGGCCATCTTCTTGGGCGGCGCCGCCGGGCTCGATCAAATGGTGCGCAACAGCGCGGCCGCGGTCATGAACTTTTCGCTCACCCCGATTCCGCTGTTCGTGCTCATGGGGGAGGTGCTCTTCCACACCGGTCTTGCCTTGAAGGTGATCGACGGGATCGAACGACTAGTGCGCCAGGTCCCGGGACGGCTCGCCGTCATTGCGGTGGTCGCGGGTACGGTCTTTTCCGCGATCTCCGGCTCAACCATTGCCACCACCGCCATGCTTGGCTCGCTGATGCTGCCGGTGATGCTCGCGCGCGGCTACAACCCGGTCCTGGCCGCTGGACCTCTCATGGCAATCGGCGCAGTTGACATGTTGATCCCGCCATCGGCGCTGACCGTGCTGCTCGGGAGCTTGTCCGGCATCTCGATCTCCAAGCTGCTGATCGGCGGCGTCGTACCAGGGCTGATCCTTGCTGCCGCGTTCGTCGGTTACATCGTGATGCGGGTCAAGCTCAACCCCGAGCTTGCGCCGGTCACCCCGATCGATGAGCGCCACGGATGGGCAAAATACGAGCTGCTGGTGTTTTATGTGCTGCCGCTGGTCGCGATCTTCGTCGTCGTGATCGGTGCAATGTCGGGTGGCTTCGCAACGCCAACCGAATCGGCTGCTCTGGGTGCGCTCGCCACCATGGCTCTCGCCGCGCTCTATGGAGTGCTGAGCACGGGCGTGTTGCTCAAAGCGCTGCGGGGAACCGTGACGATCTCGGCGATGATCCTGTTCATCATTCTTGGCGCCACGACGTTCTCGCAGATCCTGAGCTTTTCCGGCGCCACGGAAGGGATCGTCTCGACGATCCTGGGACGCGGCCTCGCGCCCATGACCATCCTGGCGGGCATGATGCTGCTGTTGATTTTCCTCGGCATCTTCGTCGATCAGGTGAGCATGATGCTGATCACGCTTCCAGTGTTCATGCCGATCGTCCAGCGCATCGGCATCGACCTGATCTGGTTCGGCGTGCTTTATCTGATCTGCATGCAATTGGGTCTTCTGCTGCCCCCGCATGGTCTGCTGCTGATGACCATGAAGGGAGTTTCACCCCCGGCGGTCACAATGACCCACATCTTTCGCGCAGTCGTGCCGTACGTCGCCATGAGCCTGGTGCTGCTCGTCGTGATCGTCCTGTTTCCCGCGATCGCGACGTGGTTGCCC
>DATBYX010000595.1:0-4389 GCA_036513475.1 Xanthobacteraceae bacterium
GCGCCTGCGATAGGATGCAGGCCACACGCTGGGCCGGCAGGGAACGGCACAAATGATGCTGGAAGCCTGGGTCGTTATCGCTGTTGCGCTGGGCTATATCGGCCTTCTGTTCGTCATCGCCACCTACGGCGACCAGACCGGACGCCTCGGGAGGGAAGGCCGCTGGCGTCGCTTCATCTATCCCTTGTCGCTGGCGATCTACTGCACCTCCTGGACTTTCTTCGGCTCGGTCGGGCTCGCATCGCGCACGGGCTTCGATTTTCTGCCCATCTACATTGGTCCGATCCTGATGATCGGGCTTGCGTCGCCTCTCATCACCCGCATCGTGCGCCTCGCCAAGGCGCAGAACATCACTTCCATCGCCGATTTCATTGCTGCGCGGTATGGAAAGGCACAGAGCGTAGCCGCCGCCGTCGCCCTGATCGCGATCATCGGCACCATTCCGTACATCGCATTGCAGCTCAAAGCAGTGTCGTCCTCCCTGACTACGATCCTTGTGCATATCGGGCCGTCCAGCGGCACCATGCAACCCGTGCTCGGCGACATCGCCCTCTATGTTGCCGCTGCCATGGCGATCTTTGCCGTCCTGTTCGGCACAAGGCATATAGATGCGACCGAGCACCAGGACGGCTTAATGCTGGCGATTGCGGTCGAATCCGTGGTCAAGCTCGTCGCCTTCGTTGCCGTCGGCGTATTCGTGACGTTCTGGATGTTTGATGGGCCATTTGCCCTCTTCGGGCAGGCGCTGCGGGAGCCGGCAGCCGCCGCGGCGCTCACCCGCGAGCCCGCCCCCGGCACGCTCGCCGCCATGACGCTGCTCTCGCTGTTTGCGATCATCCTGCTGCCCCGACAATTCCACGTGACCGTGGTGGAGAACAACAACGAGGCCGAGATCAAGCGCGCGTCCTGGCTGTTTCCGCTCTATCTCGTGCTGATCAACCTGTTTGTAGTTCCGATCGCCCTGGCGGGCCTGCTGACCTTTACCGATCGTCAGATCGATAGCGACATGTTCGTCCTGGCTTTGCCGCTCGCGGCCAAGTCCGACCTGTTCACCGTAGCCGCCTTTGTCGGCGGTCTTTCCGCCGCAACCGCCATGGTGATCGTGGAATCGGTGGCTCTCGGCATCATGTTCTCGAACGACATCGTGATGCCGCTCGTCCTGCAGCGACGGGCGAACCTGATCGCCGGTCGGGAAAATGTGGGACGCCTGCTGCTCGCCGTGCGCCGGGCTGCGATCTTCCTCATCATCTCGCTCGCTTATGTCTATTATCGCCTGGCCGGCGAGGCGCAGCTCGCCTCTATCGGACTGCTGTCGTTTGCGGCAGTGGCGCAGCTTGCACCGGCTTTCTTCGGTGGCCTGATCTGGCGGCGGGCTACCGCGCGCGGCGCGGTTGCAGGAATGAGCTGTGGAATACTCGTATGGGCGTATACGCTGCTGCTGCCTAACTTCGCCGATGCCGGAATCATCGGCCCCTCCCTTCTCGCCGACGGACCGTGGGGTGTCGCGGCATTGCGGCCACAGGCCCTGTTCGGCCTCGACCTGCCGCCGCTCGCGCACGGAGTGACCTGGACGCTGTCGCTCAATGTTCTGGCATACGTGATCTTCTCGATCGGGCGCGCCCCTGCTTCGGTCGAGCGTCTCCAAGCCGACCTGTTCGTTCCGTCCGCGCTCACTCCGATCCCCTCCAGCTTTCGGTTGCGGCGCTCGGCGGTCACGGTCGAGGAGCTGATCACCACGGTTGGCCGTTATCTGGGCGAGGAACGCACCCGCACTTCGTTCGACAGCTACGCCCTCACGCGCGGCATGAGCCTTGATGCAAAAGCCGACGCGGACTTCCAGCTGCTGCGCTATGCCGAGCACCTGCTTGCGTCCGCGATCGGCGCAGCATCGTCCCGCCTTGTCCTCTCGCTCCTCCTGCGCAAGCGCACCGTTTCGACCAAAGCAGCGCTCAAGCTGCTCGATGACGCCAATGCTGCCATTCACTACAATCGCGAGATCCTGCAGACCGCGCTTGATCATGTGCGCCAGGGCATCGCGGTATTCGACAAAGAGCTGCATCTCGTCTGCTGGAACCGGCAGTTCGGGGACATCCTCGCATTGCCGTCCCAGCTCACGCGCGTAGGCACGAGCCTTGACTCCATTCTGCGCTTCAATGCCGCGCGCAGCGCCTGCGCCCCGGAGGCAATCGACGCAGTCGTGCGCGAGCGACTAGCGCGATACATCGCAACCGGGGAGCCGTTCCGGGAGCGCTTCGTCGAGCGCGACCTGGTGATGGAAGTGCGCGCAAATCCCATGCCCGACGGCGGCATCGTGACCACCTTCACCGATATCACCCCGACCGTGAAGGCGGCCGAGGAGCTTGAGCGCGCCAATGAAACGCTCGAACGGCGGGTGCAGGAACGCACCGAGGAGCTCACGCGCCTCAACCACGAGCTTGCGCGCGCGAAATCAGAAGCGGACCAGGCCAATATCTCGAAAACCCGATTCCTGGCCGCCGCCAGTCACGACATCCTGCAGCCGCTCAATGCCGCGCGGCTCTACGTCACCAGCCTGGTCGAGCGGCAGGTGGCCGGCAGCGATGCGCAGCTGGTCGGCAATATCGATGCGTCGCTCGATGCCGTGGAAGAGATCTTCAGTGCATTGCTCGATATTTCTCGCCTCGATAGCGGGGCGATGAAGCCCGAGATCGCCGTCTTTCGGATCGATGAGCTGCTCCGCCAGATCGAAGTGGAGTTTGCCCCTTTGGCACAGGAGAAAGGGCTCGAGCTCGAGTTCATGCCCTGCTCTCTCGCCGTGCAGTCGGACCGGCGCCTGCTGCGTCGTCTGTTGCAGAACCTGGTATCCAACGCGATCAAATACACGCTCAAAGGGCGCGTGCTGGTGGGGTACCGCCGCCGGAACGGATCCCTGCGCATCGATGTCTACGACACCGGCCTTGGCATCCCGGCAACACACAAGCAGGCCATCTTCCAGGAGTTTCACCGCCTCGACCGCGGTGCCAGGGTGGCCCGCGGCCTCGGGCTTGGCCTTTCCATCGTCGAGCGTATTGCGCGCGTGCTTGATCACAAGCTCGCTCTCGTGTCGGCGGTGGGTCGCGGCTCGCATTTCTCGGTAGAAGTGCCGCTATCCGCGACGGCTCCCGTCGGCCATCCGCACCAGCAACAACGCGAGGTCGATCGCGCACAGCTGTCCGGGATGTGCGTGCTGTGCGTGGATAATGATCTTGCTATTCTCGATGGAATGCAGTCCCTGCTCGCAGGCTGGGGGTGTCGCGTCCTGAAAGCCACGGACCTTGCGAGCGCGATCCAGGTCATCGCGCAAGCCAAGGTGTCGCTGGACGGGCTGCTAGTGGATTATCACCTCGACGATGGCAACGGCATCGCTAGTATCCGAGCGCTGCGTCGGCGCTTCGGCACCGATCTCTCCGCCATCCTGATCACCGCCGACCGCAGCCCGCACGTTCGGGAGGAGGCGCGCGCCAACGACATCCAGGTGCTCCATAAGCCGCTCAAGCCCGCGGCCTTGCGCGCGCTGCTGGCGCAATGGCGCGTCCAGCGCGTCGCGGCCGCTGAGTAGCTGCCGCGTAGCCCGGATGAGCTCTTGCGAATCCGGGACCGCCCTGGCCCACAACGCCTGAGGTTTGGTCGTCCGTTCCCGGATGTCGCAAGCGACATCCGGGTTACGAAGCTGCACTCGTCCTGACCACGTTGTGTGCGGCTATTGGCCGAGCTCGATCTTTGCCGCGGCGATGACCGCCTGGGTGCGGCTCTCGACCCCGAGCTTCTGCAGTATCGCGGAGACGTGCGCTTTGACCGTCGCTTCCGACACGCCGAGCTCGTAGGCGATCTGTTTGTTGAGGAGACCCTCGGAAAGCATCATGAGGACGCGCACCTGCTGCGGGGTCAGCGAGCCCAGCCGACGCATCAAACCCGCAGTTTGCGTATCGGAAGCCGCACCGAGATCCACGTCGGGGGGAGTCCATACTCCTCCCTCCAGCACGCGGGTGATTGCCGCACGCATGGCCTCTATACCCAGCGTCTTGGGAATGAAGCCCGAGGCCCCGAAATCCATGCAGCGGCGAATGACCTCCGGGTCGTCGTTGGCGGACACCACAACGATCGGAACGCTCGGATATTGGGCGCGCAGATACATCAGACCCGAGAACCCCCGCACCCCCGGCATGGAGAGGTCGAGCAGAATGAGATCGATCTCGGCGCCGCGCTCGAGGAGTTTGGTCACGTCATCGAACGAGCCGGCCTGTGCAATGTCGGCGTGCTCGAACAGCCCCGCCACGGCTTCGCACAGAGCTCCGCGAAAAAGCGGATGATCGTCCGCAATGATCAGGCGCGTCGATTCGCCTAGGCGCTTCATCCCGTCCCGCAGGGGGG
>DATBYX010000596.1:0-3151 GCA_036513475.1 Xanthobacteraceae bacterium
TGCCTTCCATGTTCCCGCTCCGGCTTTCGAGACGGGCATGATGAAGGCGGAATGGCCGGCACGCATGCAGCGCCTCTCACAAGGAAAACTCGCTGCGCTCGTCCCGACCGGCGGCGAGCTATGGCTTGACGGTGGCCATAATCCACATGGCGCTTACGCGATTGCGAACGCGATTGCCGATTTGGAGGAACGTGTCTCCCGGCCGCTCATTCTCGTTGTCGGCATGTTGGCGACCAAGGATTCCATGGGCTTCTTGAAGGCCTTTGCCGGGCTCGCCCGCCGCGTTGTTGCGGTACCGATCCGAGACCAGGAGAAGAGCTTGCCGGCGGATGCGATCGCCGATGCGGCACGCATGCTCGGAATTCCGGCGCACTCGAGCGGCGACCTTCCCTCCGCCCTCGCCGCGATCCGCGGCTTCGATATCAGTCCAGCCCCGCGAATTCTGATCACGGGCTCGCTCTACCTCGCCGGCGAAGTGCTCGCGGCAAACGGCACGCCGCCGGAATGATGAACCCGCCGAATTGACGTTCCGCGGAAAGCTACGAACCACTCACCTGCCGAGGAGCGTAATGGACTCGCGTCGGTTCACTCGATCAGCTCGTCAGCCCGTACCAGCAGTGATGGTGGGATGGCGAGCCCAAGAGCTTTCGCGGTCCTCGCGTTTACGGCCAGTTCAAATTTGGTGGGCTGTTCGACTGGAAGGTCGGCAGGTTTGGCACCCTTAAGGACTTTGACCACGATCGTTCCGGCCTGCCGAAACATCGCAGCAAGGCTGGGGCCATAGGATATCAACCCTCCAGCATCTACGTGCTCCCTCCACTGATAGATTGCAGGAAGCCGGTATTCGACTGCCAGCGCAATGATCTCGCGAAAAAGGGAAGCGAGAAACGGCGAAGAAAAAACATTGAGAGCTTGAGCACGAGCAGCCTGTGCGTCACGAAATGCATTGCCGAGATCGTCTCGACGGCGCACTTCCAGGATCTGTAGCTCCAGGTTCAATGTTCGCGCGGCGCGCTCCGTCATCGAGACTTGCGAGGCACCGGTCGTGGGGTCCCATAGGGCTGCTACTCGCGACATCCCGGGAACCATCTCTTGCAGCACCTCCAGTCGCTTCGCGCTCAGTTCTGGAGCCATAATAGTCAATCCGGTTGTGTTACCACCCGGCCGAGAAAGAGAGTTCACCAGGCCGGCCCCGACAATATCATCGCTGATCGCTACGACTGGAATCGTTCCCGTTGACTGCTGAGCTATTTTCGGGGCGAGATCAACGAAGGCAGTGATAACATCTACCTTCACGCCGATCAGTTCGGCAGCGAGTTCCGGGAGTTGTTGCAGTCCGCCCGGCGCGTAGCGAAGTTCGATTGCAACATTGTGCCCCTCAATAAAGCCCAACTGGCGTAGAGCCTGCGTAAACGACTCCATGCGAGGCGGCCCGGGCGGTGTTGCCCCCGGCCATAATACCCCAATCTTTGCAATGTCCCGCTGCTGCGTGCGCGCCGCGATCGGCCACAATGCCGCCGCGCCGCCGAGAAGGGTGATAAAGTCGCGCCGTTTCACTTGATCACCTCCATAGATCGTCGCGTCAGGGTTGGCGCAATGCGCGCGACAAAACCAGGACATCGGGCAGCGCACCATTCAAACGCTGCCGATACCTGTTCGCAATTCTCGAAATTCCGGGCCTACGCGGAACCTGCCCCGTGCAGTGCGCAAAGGCTACCACGATTCACGCGCGATATGCACCCAAGCGGGTTCGCCTGGACAGAGGCTGAACCGGTCTCGCTACTGCAGTTCACGGGGCAACTCGCCAGCCGGCGGGCTATTCCGCACGACGAGTGAACGAAGCACAAAGAAGGTTGGTTTGGCCAAAAAAACACACGGCGTTTTCTTAAGGCCCCCGGTACCCCTCCCCCTGCGAAAAGACCATACGGCTGCAAAGCCTTACTTCAGCAGCTTCATCAGATCGGCCTTCTTCTGCTTGACCTGATCCAGCGTGCACTGGCGTGGCGATTTATCCGGCCGCCATCGCATCAACTTGGTGCCATGACGGAACTGTTCTCCGCTGAAATGATCAAAACAGACCTCTACGACGAGCACCGGCTTGAGCGGCTGCCATTCACCCGAGCGCGTGGTGGACCAGCGGCTGGGCCCGCCCGGCGCGTTGCCGGTGAAACCGGGCGGCGCGATCAGGCTTTCCAGCTTTCGCGTGAGTTCCGGCTTTTCCGTCCGCTTGATGGTCGAGGTGAAACCGAGGTGATTGAGGCGGCCCTTGTCATCGTACAGCCCGAGCAACAGCGAGCCCACGACCGGTTTTCCTTCGTTGTAGCGGAAACCGCCGACGACGCAGTCCGCGCTGCGATAATTTTTGATCTTTTGCATCCCGCTACGGTCCCCGGAGCGGTAGGGCAGGTCGCGCCGCTTGGCGATGATACCGTCGAGCGTGGCACCCACGCGGTCGAGCCATCTCTTGGCTTCGACGAGCTTGCTTGTTGCAGGCGAGAGGCGAATGCGTTTGGTACCGCGAAAATACTTGGGAGCAAGGAGATCGAGCTTTCGCCGCCGCTCGGATAGCGGCAGATCGATGAGCGGCTTGCCCTGGCCGTCAAGCAGGAGATCAAAAGCGATGAGGAGCGCCGGCGTCTCCTGCGCGAGCTTGTTCACGCGGCTTTGCGCGGGATGAATGCGCTGGAGCAATGCGTCGAATGAGAATGTGCGCTTGACAGGCACCACGATTTCGCTGTCGAGGACGAGCTTTTCCACCTTGACCCGACGGATATCTTCGACCAACTCGGGAAAATAGCGGGTCAGCGGCTGCCCGGCTTTTGATTGCAGCTCTATCCTGTCACCCTCGCGAAAGACGAGACAGCGGAAACCGTCCCATTTCGGCTCATATTGCCATTCCGGCCCGCTCGGGATGTGGTCGACCGATAGGGCCTCCATCGGGAGAAACGGCGGATGCAGCGGGAGTGACATCTGGAGGGCTGAAAATCAGCGATCGTTGTGTTTTAAATGCATGGCGTCATTGCCTGGCTTGACACCTCAAGGTCGGGTTTACCCGGCTTGAAGCGCTTTACTATGACGCGGACCTCGGGCATGCCCGAGGGCGGGTGCTATCCATCTTCTTGCGAAGGCCCAAGCCTGCGGATGACCGGCC
>DATBYX010000597.1:0-2816 GCA_036513475.1 Xanthobacteraceae bacterium
GCCCCCGAAATGGTCCCGTGCATTGCCTCGACGAAGCCGCGGGAGATGGCCAGCCCGAGCCCGGTTCCTGCGCGCACCAAGATCGGCTTCGTCAACACCATCCGACGGGCGGAGCTCTCGGAGGGGCAAACCGCGCTCACCGCCGCGAATGAGGGCGCGATCCGCAGAGCGCTGGAAGGCGCACAGGCGTGGTGTTCATCGAAGAGAATGGGGGCGGTCCGGGTGTTCGCCTGCGCGAGCGGCGGAAGGCAAGAGCGCGAGCGAAGTGAACGCCCGTCGCTCCTCCAAAACGTGCTAGCCACGGCCCAGGGCGGCGATCGACCGGGGTCCGACACGGTCCTGTTTGGGTTCGTTTTGCCAAAAACCTGGAAATTGATTGTGCAAATATCATAGCACAACCTACAGAAGTTGACCCGCGGCCGTATTTGCTTCCGCGGCCGCATTTGCTTCGCGTTTCCTGGGGACTGCTAGCGTCTCTGCGGCCTTCGTTGCCGCGGATTTGCAGGACGCTGTGGCTGGTGGAGGTCTCCAGCGTTGGTCCGAGGCCGCGAGCGTGTGGGCAGCTTGCGCCGCTCCATCCGGGGGAGTGAGCGTAGGTGCAGCTTCCGGGGGTTCTGCCGGTGGGGCGACCGGCGGCGCAGCTTGCGCAGCCTCGTCCGCGGGGGTCGGCAGTGGGACGGCATCGACGGCTTCGCCCGAGGAGGCGACCGGCGGCGCAGGTTGCGCGGCCTCGTCCACGCGAGCGGTCAGCGGCACGGCGGCGGCGACCGCTTCGCCCGAGGAGGCGGTCGGCGGCTCAACTCGCGCAGCCTCGTCCACGCGAGCGGTCAGCGGCACGGCGGCATCGACGGCTTCGCCCAAGGAGGCGGTTGGCGGCGCGACGTGCATAGCCCCATCCGCGGGAGCGGGCCGCGCCACCGATTTGACAGCGTCCCCTGAGGAGTCGTCCGGAGGACTGCCCGCCTTATCCGACTGCGCGAGCGAGGGCGATGCCGAGATCATAACCTCTGCCGCCTCTGCAGGCGCGACCGGAGGTGCGACTTCTGCAGGTTCGGGCGCAGTCACATCATTGTCGGGGGGGACCTGGTCCCGGTACCGCTGCGCAAGGACCTGCTCGTCGAGGAACTGATCTGGAAGACGGCGCGATTTCGCGCCGAGCCCCTTACGCCAACGCTCAAGCTGGCGCAGCGCGTCGTCGCGTCGCCGCATCACGCGCGACTGCGCGACTTGGGTGCTCCGGCAATAATTGAAGCCGGCTTCAAACACCCGGCGCAAATCGCGCCCCGTTGCCATTTGGGCAACGCTGAGCACCCCATTTTTCTCCTCGTCCTCCTCCATCCCGGCCCAGGTCGCATCGGTCGCTTGTTTGGTCCAGATGAGCTCCATCAGGTCGCGCGGCTGCAGCATCTGCGTGAAAGCATTGAGGAGATCGTTATAGGCCTGCATGTTGTCGGCACTGTCCACCGGCGGGCCGCCTATGACGGGATAGACCTTGCTCCAATCCGGCGGGATGTATCCTCGGTCGATGTAGTCGGCTGGCCAGCCGCGCTCGATATTGGTACGAACCTGTTCCAGCCATTCACCGGTCGAGACAACCAGAACTGTGCCGAGTACTTTCGCCAAGAGTCGATCGGATTGGAAGTTCTGCAAGGAACGATAGATCGCGCGCGCTTCCTGGTGGTCCTGGATCCATCCCAGGAATACGACGTCCCTGGGCATGGGGGGCTTGGCGCAGGTCGCCCGGAGATCCTCCCCCTGGAGAAGCCGCGTGCAAATCTCGATAAAGATCTCCCTGTCGTAGACGATCGGCCGCTCGTACGGGCTCCTGCGGCGGGATTGTTTTGCGGAACGTTCACTAGACATCTGATATTCTCCTGATTTGGCTTACATCATCTAATTGATTGCTAGAGGGCCGGGGCATCCGCGCCACAACGCCGCTGGAGCTCGAGAAAGCGTCGAACTGCTCGCCTTTCGCGTGACCACGCCCGGCGGCGATAGCGTTCCAAACGATTAAGATCGGGCATGGCAGAACGCATGGCATCGAACTCGTCCCGTTGCAGTGCGGGCTGGCGCGCGGCGTGTCGCCTGGCGGCAGGTTCGCTCTGTCGTCCGGATTTTACGTGAGCATGGCCTGAGGTTGGAGCGCTCTTCGATGGGGAGTCTTGCGCCTGCCTTTTAACCAGCATCTTGTAGGTAAGCTTGGCGCTGGCCAAGGTTGCCTTGGCACGGGCAAACCCAAGATCGCCGGTCGCGAGCGGCGTTGCGGTGGCGTCGCGATGGCGCTCGATGGCAGCGATGCGCTCGGCCTGGACGCAGCGCAGCACGAAGCCGTTTTCGGCGATGATGAGCGCCTGCTCGAACGACAGCGGATCGGTCGCGCCATTGCAGATCGCGCTGGCAACAGCCTCAATTTCCGGAAAAAACTCGGGGTTGTTGCGTGAGATCGCAGCGAGCCCATGCCGCAACGCATTGCGGCTGGCCTTGGATTTGCCAGCCATAGTGCGCGGCCCGCGGCCCTTGCGGCCATTGGCCCGATTGGCCGCGATTTTTGCTTGCGAACTCACGACGAGCCGCCCTGAGAGAGCGCAAGCGGGGGCGCGACCTTGTCACCCCGGGCGCTGCCGCCTTCCATCTCGCTCCCAGCCCCATTGCCGGCCACGTGCACCTGCTCGAGCAGCGCAGAATCCTCCGCCTCCTCGCCGGGTACGGAAAGGCCGAGGGTCAAATCAAACAAATAATCGCAGCGCGCGATGTCGGCGAGAATGGCATTGCGGCGCGCAATGGCAGCATTGAGCAGCCGGTCGAGGTGCTGGAAA
>DATBYX010000598.1:0-10458 GCA_036513475.1 Xanthobacteraceae bacterium
ATCCCGGTGGGTGGTCCGTGAGGCAGGCTCAGAGCGACGCGCAGTCGAGATTCGCCGCTGCCCTGGCGCAGGCCCAGGCCCTAGACGCGAAAGGGAAAGAGGCAGAATGCCTGCAGGCGACTAGCCGTGCGAAACAGATACTCGAGTTGGACTGAACAGCTGTTCCGCATTGGGATGTAACGCAGCCCCAGCGGAAAGCCTTCACCTGAGCGGCGTCTGGGCGGAAGCTTGCCCTGAATCGTCCCACACAACGGTGCACCTACGAGCCGGTTGACGGCGGTGTGGGAGGACCGGGGGATGCAGCTTCCTGATAACGCATCCCCGGGCGCAGGCGCAGGCCCTTTGGAAAACCTTCAAACAGGCGCAACCGCTGTGCCTCGCGTCGCCGACGACGATTGTCCTCGGCGCTCCTTGAGCCAAGGATTGAAGCGGCGACAAAGTTGCCGACAAGCTGCCCAACCCTCGTTGCCAGCGAATTGCCGTGATCCGAAGGCGCGGCAAAGGTGATCACACGCCCGCCGTGCCGGCGCTCCACAAAGGGGTAGTCATCGAGCGTGTAATAGATCGCGCCGGACCAGGCGTTCTTGATATCTTGCTCGGTAAGTGTGCGCAGCGCGGGAAACACCTTTTGTCCCTCTTCCAGGGTTCTGCGCGCAATGCCATGCATGATCTCAGGTGAAGTTTCAGCCGCCTCCTCGTAGCCCATGTACAAGCGTCTGCCGTGCCGGCGTGCGTAAAAGCAGGGATCACGCGTATCGGACAAGGCCTTTTCGGCCGTGAGGACGTTGGTTCCCTCGGGCAATTCCACTTCCACCACGTAGTTGTACGTAAAGATGGTGCGTTCAAGAATGTCGCCGTTGATGTGCCGGGCGTAGGCATTGGCCATGAACAGCGCGTTCGCGCGAATGGCCGCACCGCTTCCGCAGAAGATCGTCATGTGATCGTCGGAGAAGTCGAGCGCCTGAGCTTCGGTATTCTGAAAGAAACGCACGCCTCGCTTGTGCAGGGATCGCGCCAATCCGTGCAGCAGTTTACGCGGGCGAAAGCTGCCGCCGAAGAAATCGATAATCCCGCCGGCATAAAGACCTTCAGCGGTGCCGCAGCGCTCCCTGAACTGGCGGGCGTCGAGAGCTTGATAAAACGGCCGCCGAGAGGTTTGTCCCGGAGGCATCATCGCGCTGAAATTGCTGTTCTTCATAAAGTCATAGCTGGCTTTGAGGCTGGCCATGTCCGCATCGCCCGCGGCAGCGATGGCCACGCCGCGGTGCACCGAGGCGCGCAGATTGTACGCATGATCGAGTGCTAAAAGCCGCTGGCATCCCTCGACCGTGCGCCGCAGGAAAGCCCTCACTCGGCGCTGGGCCTGCACTTGCGCCTGCTCGCCGCGCAGGCCTCTCTCCCGCCCCTGCTGCGCCAGCTCCGCGAGCATGGTAGGGACGGGCTTGGCCCAGCCTGTGAGAAACTGCCCTGCGTTGAGGCCGGAGGCGGCCTGTTGGCCGAACACGCTCTTCTCGATCACAATGACATCGAGCCCCTGCTGCATGGCAGCTTCTGCCGCGCTGAGTCCGGAAAGGCCACCGCCCGCGATCAGCAACTGACAGGTCATGTTCTCAGCCGCGGAGGACGGCGGCGAAAAGGCTCGTACGTCGTCAACATGCGTCAATGGGCGGCTCCCCTACGTTGTCCCTTTCGGGCTGCCGAAAGAAAGACAGCTCGCAGGCGACGGGAAAGCAATCCATATTGCCGCAGCAAGCTAGTGGATACCAGGAATGTGCAAGCGCCGGGATAGCGGGAATGGACCCTGCTACAATAAGCAATCTCGTGTGAACCGCACAAACAGGCCGAACACATGGCCGCACCGGCCATCCCTGCGACGTGAAGGTTCTCCCTGCCTTCTCGACGCGGGATCAGCCTGCGAACGCACGCACCTGGTGGACCGTCCAGCAAGGCCTTGCTGAGGCGGGTTTGTCGAGGGCCGGAATATGGTCATCGAATTTCGCTGGGCGGACTGTCAGCTCATGACTAGTGCCAGCGATCCATTGGCGCAGGCTCGCCTCACGTCATTCGTGCTGAGACTGAAAGCATTGGTGCCATCCGCCAATGCGACCGTTGGCGTTAAGTCCGCTTTCGGCCGATCTTGCCAGAGCACGTGACCCTTGACCATGTAATGCACGGCTTCGGCTATGTTGGTCGCATGATCGCCCATCCGCTCGATATTCTTGGTGCAAAAGACGAGATGCACGCCGAATATCACGGTAGCGGAATCCTCGATCATGTGCGTGAGCAACTCGCGAAAAAGCGAAGTATATATGCGGTCAATGTGCTGGTCACCGGCCCAAACTTCGACCGCTTTTGTCACATCTCTACTGGCGAAACTATCCAACACATCCCGCAGCTGATCCAGCATCAGGGTCGCCATGTGTCTCACGCCACCCATTACCCGCCGCGGCATGTCTTCTTGTTTGATGGCGCCGACGCGTTTGCCGATATTTTTTGCCAGATCGCCGATGCGCTCGAGCTCATGTGCAATCCGCAGTATTCCCACGACCTGCCGCAGATCAACAGCTACTGGTTGGCGCCGAGCAATAGCCTCCACGGCGCTTTCCTCGATGGCCCTTTGCATGACGTCGATCGTCGCATCTGCGGCCACTACCTGCCGCCCGCGTTCCTGGTCGCGATTAGTCAGTGCCCTGATCGCCTCGACGATCTGTCGTTCGACGAGGCCGCCCATTTCCGCGATTCTGCTGTAGAGCACCTGTAGCTCGGGGTCTAATACCGTCGTTGTGTGTTCGAGAGAGATCATTTGCGTGACGTCCGTTCGGTTGCACGAGTGTGCCGCAGAAATTCATGGGCGGACTGGCATGCTATGGTGATTTGATGACCACATGACGACGAGTGGGTACTTCGTTGCGGTAGCGACAGGCGCGGTGCGGTGTCGCGCCACCATTAACGGTTGCGCTAAAACAGGCCCTTGTCAGCTCCGTGAAACGTTTCTCTCCGTCACAGCGACAGCATCGGCGGGGTTGAACTTGTGCTCGGTATCGCCGGCCGCGTCCATCACGATCTGCTTGCCCACAGTACTCTCTTCGCGCCGGTGTGACCGCGCTGGAGCTCTGCTCAGTTATGTTAGCTTGGCACCTACGCTGCTCGGTCGCAAGCGCCCCTGACAGAGCAAACGAGACAGCCTTGAGCTATCCGTAATACAGACATCCCCCACAAGCGAGCGGCGCGGATCTTCATGCCTGTGGATAGTGTGCACAAAAGGGGGATTCACCGAAGTGTCAAATAGATTTCGCATAACTCAACTTATGATCATTGCGTCATTACCACCTTTGCCGCCAGCCGGAAGGCGCGCGTCTCTAACGCGTGTATCGAAAATGCCCATTTGGGCCCCCCTGGAAAGTGAGCATGAAGTCTTCGCGCCAGTTACGCTCGCGGTGCTCGCAATTGCATTGGAAGATACCTTGCGTCACTTGCGCCTGGTAGATCGCAATGATCCTGCGGTGACGAGGGTAGCCAAAAGGATAATCGAGCTTGCCAGGAAAGGGGAGTGCGATCCCGTCCGATTGCGTGACGGGGCTATTCAGTCGCTCCGTTAGTTCTAGAGGATTCTCGTCCGCGTTCTGCAAGAACAATAAGGGGCCCCGGCGGGTTCAAGACCCACGGCGCACCCGGAATTCGCCCCGCCCATAGGATTTTGCAGTCGGGTACGGGTCTTGTTTGTGTGAACCCGACCGCGGGGAGCAAGCAAAATAACACCTGCTGAGTTCGTACGTCTTATTCTTAGGCGTGCAACATTCCCAAGGTGTGGATGAAAATTCGAGCATCATGGCTGTGCCGGTGGCGTCAAAATCATCAAGAATGTTGTCAAACGAGCGTACTCTCGCTCATTCCGTTCGCAGTATAACTGTGCGCCGCAATTTTCTGCGGTTTATTTGAGCAGACAAGTTGATGGACGTTCGCGGGTCATAAAACCTTCAAGCCCACATTGTAGAGAAGTCGGGCAATTGTGATGATGGCATGGTCTTTGCTGGAGGAAAGGAGGAAGCGAGGTCTCATCCAGAGTTTTAGGCTGAATTGCTCAAAATGGCCGAGCACCATCGCCCCTGAACTCTAGGCTGCACGGCGCGCAACCTGCCCAGTGCAAGATGGCGGGTGGTTCGCCTTACCCTTTGCCTTGTAAGAGGAGTTCTAAATGTCGAAGCAAGCGGGAACTGCGCCACTGGCCCGGTCATGGGAAGCCCGGGCAGGACGCGAGCTGCTTTGGAATAAGGCAATTCAGATCGCGAGAGATCCACACTTCGTCACGGTGTGCCTATGGAGCATTGTTGGGCTTCTCGTCTCGTTATTTTTAGCAGTTTTGTTCGAGCTACCCGCGGCTGATACTTTGCTTGATATGCCGTGGTGAAGCGACAGCGGTGCGGCTGAAATTGTGCGCTTACGGGAGGTCCTCTGGTGTTTGCCCTGCTCGAACAGCGCTGGGCGCCGGAATTGGTTTTATTGTCGCGACCTTCCTCTCGCTCGACGAGACTGCGAAAGCGGTACTGATCATTCGTGTGCAGCTCGAATGCAGGTTTGCGGCACTTGCATAGGTAATCATGCGTTCACGCAATGTCCGCTCACCTGTGTTTGCAAGTCAAAGCTTTTGCGTGACAGCGCACCGCCGCTTAGTGCCAGAACCGAAAATTTCGCGACCCTTCCGCGCACCTCACACTCAGTGCCAACGCACATAAGGCTACATAATCCGACTGTTCGATCACCTCGTCGGCCCGCACGAGCCACGCAGCCGACCGCCAATCCTGGTTAGTAAACCTCACCGCCGCTCGCTGGACTACCATCCAGGAGCCGATCGGCCGGCTTTGCGAGGGACGTCTTCCCGGAACCGGAGGTCGCCGCTTCAATGACGTTGTAGTCGCGGAGACAATGCTTGCGCGGCTCGTCGGCGTGGCGGGCGATGGATCGGAGCCCGCCGCGCTGGTCGCGCCGCAGGGGCAACTGGCTTTTGCCGCCGGTGGCATACTTGGCTGGCATCGGCGGCGGGCCGCCGAAATCGATCTTCAGCTGGTCAAGGACTGGAACTCATTCGCCCGCGCCCAGCCGTTCTGGGTCCGCGCACAGAGCGCCGCTACATGATCGCGCCTAGCCTGCCGCAAGCAAATGTTCGGCGGGCGCAACTCGCGAGCTCCGGCCCCGCCGCTTTCCCCCATTACGAGCTGGCGGCTTGGTGGACTTCTCGCGCTCAAATTGCTTGGTTGCCTTGAGAGCGACCGGACCCACATTCGCGAGGAACACTTTTTCGTGCGCACGCGTGAGTGTGTCAATGGCCCGTTTCAGCGATAGCCATTTCACAGCCTTGATATCATACGTCAACTCGCGCACTGGCCCGCCGACGGCTCGCATGTGCCAGAACTGCACGATCTTGATCTTGCCGTCTACCGAATACGACATCGAACCGAGAAATTCGTGAACCGAAACCTCGTGCCCGGTTTCTTCCAGCACCTCTCGCTTGGCGGCAACGAGCGCACGCTCTCCTGGATAGAGCTTGCCTTTCGGCAGAACCCAGGACTTGTCGCTTCGCAATCGCACGATGGCGATACGCGGTCTGGAGCCTTCCCGTAACACAATCCCGCCCGCAGCCAGAATCGGCGCGCGGCCCTTCGCCGAATCAGTCATGTCAATGCTATGCCGGACGAATGTGACCGGAGCAAGCAAAGAATTTGCGGAGTACGGCGCGGCTCCACCATGCTTTGTTGATCGAGATCTTCAAGTCGCAAGTCCGGCCGATCTTCGGTCCTGCAGCGGACCAAATTTGAGCTGGTCATCAATCTGAAGACACCCAAGGCGCTCGGCCTTGCCATCTCAGATACCCTGCTCAGGCTTTCCGGCTACCTCGACGCTTCGCACCAAAAACGATCGTATGGCGAGTCTCACCGGCCGCGTCGGATTTGCGGTCGATCGGGTGCTGCTCTACACGCGGGGTGGCCTGGCGCGGGCGCACAACAAGTTCGAGATCGAAAACACCGCGATTCTTGACGGCACGCCGTCAGCGACGCGTATCGGCTTGGTCATCGGCTCCGGCATCGAGTGGGCGTTCGCACCGTGTGTGTCGATCTTCCTCGAAGCTGGCCGCAAAGATACGCGGTGCCGGTGATCAACATCCGGCTAATTCACCATCCCGAGGACGCGCGGCAGCCAGAGCGAGATCTCGGGAATGTAGGTCACCATGACCAGAAAGATCAGCATGGTGCCAAGCCACGGCAGCACCGCCACCGTCAGCTCGGTGATGCCCATCTTGGTGATGCCGGACGCGACGTAAAGGTTCAGCCCAACGGGGGGATGGCAGAGCCCGACTTCCATGTTGACCGCCATCAGGATGCCGAGATGCACGGGGTGCACGCCCAGTGCCGCCGCCATCGGGAAAAGGATCGGTGCCATGATGAGCACAATCGCAGCGGGATCCATGAAATTGCCGGCGGCGAGCAGCACGATGTTGGTGACGAGAAGAAAAGCTACGATGCCGAAGCCTTGCGCCGTCATCCACTCGGCCATGGACTGGGGGATCTGCTCGGAGGTGAGCAGCCAGGAGAACACTGCGGCATTGGTGATAATGTAGAGGATCATCGCGCTCATGGATGCCGCCTTGAGCAGCACGGCGGCCACGTCGGTGAGCTTGAGCTCCTTGTACACGAACACCGCGATGAAGAAGGCGTAGACCGCGGCGACGGCGGCGGCTTCCGTCGGCGTGAACAGGCCCGAATAGATGCCGCCGAGCACGAGCAGGATGAGGAACAGTCCCCAGAAGCTCTCGCGAAACGCGCGCCAGCACTCGCTCCAGCTGGCGCGGGCCATGCGCGGATAATCGTTGCGCCAGGCGCGATACCACGTCGTCGCGCCCAGCATGGTGGCAAGCATCAGCCCGGGCACGATGCCGGCGATGAAGAGCTGACCCACCGAAGCCGAATCCACCACCGCGCCGGTCGGGCCTCTCGGCTGCATGCCGCTGGTCGCAACCGCGAAGATGACGAGATTGATCGAGGGAGGAAACAGGATGCCGAGCGCGCCCGAGGTCGCGATCACGCCGGCGCCGAAGCGCGGCGGATATCCCTTTTCCAGCAGAGCGGGCAGGATGATCGAGCCGATGCCCACCACGGTCGCGACCGATGAGCCGGAGATCGCAGCAAATAAAGCGCAGGCGACCACGCCTGCAAGCCCCAGCCCGCCATACCAGTGCCCGATCAGCGAGGTCGCAAACGCGATCATGCGCCGCGCCACCCCGCCGGAAGTGAGAAAGTTGCCGGCCAAGATGAAAAACGGGATCGCCATGATCTCGAACCGATCGATGCTGGTGAACAGCTTCAGTCCCACCATCTTCGGGTCGACACTCGAGAGGATGAACAGGTAGGTGAGTACGGAAAGCCCCAGGGCAATCGAGATCGGCATCCCCGTCGCCATCAGCGCAAGCAGCAGCGCAAAGAGCAGCGCCGCGCGCACGGAATGCGAGAGGTCGATGAGGTCGAGCCGGGCGGCAAAGCAGATGGCGGCGAGCGCGAGCGGGATGACGATGATCAGCGTCGCCGTGATCGCGGCGGAGCGCGGCCGCATGCCCGTCGGCTCAAGGATATGGGGAAGGCTGCTCATTGCGCCGGCTCCGCAACCGGCACTGCCCCTTCATGCGGGGCCTCGTATTCGACTCCATGCGCCGTATGCGGGACCACGCCGGTCTGCAGGAAGCGCCACATGACCTGCAGAAAGCGAAAGCACATGAGGTAGGAACCGAGCGGGATGCACAGATAGATCATCCAGCTCGGCCATTCGAGCTCCTGCGAGACCTGGTCCGCGTCGAGATCGTAGACGTAGATCGCGCCCAGCGTGCCAATGACGCCGGTGAACAGCGCGCCGCACAACAGCGCGAATACGATCACCGGCTTGCGCGTCACGGGGGTGAGTTGCTTGACGAAGACGTCGACGCCCACATGGATGCCGGTGCGCACGCCGAGCGCCGCGCCGAACTTGGCCATCCATACGAACATGTAGGTAGCAAGCTCCTGCGCCCAGGAGAGATTGATCGAGGTGAGCGAGAGGTAGACCGCCTCCGCGGCGTCCTGGACCCAGACGAGGCCATGGGCGCCGGCCCAGGTCGCCAGCACAGCGGAATTACTCGCGCCATAGCGATGCACCACCGCGACGAAGGTGACGATCGTCGCAGCGCCGATGAGGAAGACGATGATCCACTCTTCCAGCCGATTGAGGATGCGATCGAGCACCGCGCTACTCTCGGTCGTCATCGTCCGCGTATGCGGACGATCCAGTAACCACCGGATGTTTGATTTGGCTCGGCTTTGCCTCAACCCCCCGCGCCGGGATTACTGGATGCCCCGCCTGAAGCGGGGCATGACAACGGAGAGGTTGAGGATTGGGCCTCAAGTTAACGCCGTCGAGAGCATGCGCTTCCTCAGGACTGCGGTGGAATAAACCCGGAGGCCTTGTAGATTTGGTCGAGGAAATTCTTGCCGAAGCGGCTCTGCATCTCCTTGTGCACCGGCATCAGCTTGGCGACCCACGCCTTCTTTTGCGCGTCATCGAGATTGTGGAACTGGATCTTGCCCGAGGCCTTGATCCTCTCCAATGCATCGGCGTTGTCCTTCTCCGCCGTCGCGTTGAAGAAGTCGGTGGATTCCTTGACTGCCCGCCCCAATGGCTCGCGCAGATCCGCCGGCAGCGTGTCCCAGAACTTTTTGTTGGTCACCAGCGCGTAGGTGAGCCGCCCGTGGTAGGACACGGTGAGATGCTTCTGCACCTCATAGAATTTCTGCGTCAGGATATTGGACGGCACGTTGTCCTCGCCGTCGACGACGCCGGTCTGCAGCGCCTGGTAGAGCTCGGAGAACGCCATGATCTGCGGGATGGCGCCGAGCTCGCGCGCCACCGCGTCGAGCACCTTTGAGCCCTGGATGCGCATCTTCAGTCCGCGGAAGTCCTCCGGCCAGAGGAGCGCCTTGTTGGCGGTATAGACGTGCGCGCCGTTGTCCCAATAGGCGAGCGGTGAAACGCCCTTTGCCTCCAGTCTCTTGTTGAGGTCGGCGATCATCGGGCTCGCCATCATCTGGTGCGCGCGGGCATCGTCGACCATCAGGAACGGTAGATCGAAAACATCGAACTCCTTGACCCCGAGCGGACCGAACTTGGAGATCGAAGGGGCCAGCAGCTGGACCGAACCGAGCTGCAAGGCCTCCAGCTCCTCCTTGTCCTTGTAGAGCGAAGAGTTGGGATAGACTTCGACCTTCACCTTCCCGTTGGTGTATTTTTCCGCCACCTCCTTGAAGAAGAGCGCCGCCTTGCCCTTCGGCGCATCGGGCGAGACCACGTGGCTGAACTTGATGATCAGGGGCTGCTGGGCGAGCGCGGCGGTCGGGAGCTGGAGTGCCGCCAGAGCGACGGCTGCGACTGCGGCGACAAGGTACCTGTACATCGGGATTTCCTCCGGGACTTCTTTTATGAGGGCGCGATAAGAGCTCAAGTTTTGCAAACTTTACCTTCCTTTGCGCCGGCATGAAAGGCCGCCCAACCTCCGATAGCCCAGGAGCCCAGATCGGTGGGTAGTCCGCAGCCGAACGAATGCAACTTGTGCCTCGTGGACACTGTAACGGGACTCATCTACAAACGGCTATTCTCAACGAGTGCGCCGAAAGCGAGGGCGGGATACCCGCCTAGCCCTTTATCTTTGCGGGAGCATGCGCGTGTCCGCCTTGCATTTTTTGCCAGCAGGGGAATAGCAGGCACTAATTTATCTACTCAACATATGGTTGAAAAATCCCCTGTAAATTTCCTGTTGTTTACAGGGAGCGCCCAATTGGCGCTCGGCTGGGTTGTATTCTTCCCAGCGCGGGTTTCGTGTGCGGGTTCGGAGGCCCAATACTCTTGCCCGTTCCGACGAGGTAATCGAACCAGTCACCCTCAGCCCTTGGTCGCGCCGGCGGTGAGCCCGGCGATGTAGTAGTCCATCAGGAAGGCGTAGATGATCAGCGGCGGGGCGGCGCCGAGGAGCGCGCCCGTCATGATCTGGCCCCAGTTGAACACGTCGCCCTTGATCAGGCTGGTGATGATGCCCACCGGCAGCACGAGCTGATCAGCCGACGTCGTGAATGCGAGGGGATAGAGGAACTGCGCCCAGGACACCGTGAAGGCGAAGATGGTGGCGGCGATGAGCCCCGGCAAAGCCACCGGGATGAACACGCGCATGAGAATCTGGCGATAGTTCGCTCCGTCGATGAGCGCGGCTTCGTCGAGCTCGCGTGGAATGGACGCGAAATAGCCGATCATGATCCAGGTGCAGAACGGGACCGTGAGCGTGGGATAGAGCAGGAGGAGCACCCACCAGCGATTGATCAGCTCGATCCCGGTATATTCGTTGATCACGGCAAACATCTTGAACAGCGGAATGAAGAGGAGCGTCTCCGG